>JAAZJV010000338.1 GCA_012800135.1 Clostridiaceae bacterium
GTCAGTATAGATCCTAACGTTATCTACACAAAAGAAGAAATGGACTTAGCGGGGCAGTTCGCATCGTACCACGTCTATCCGTATTATCCCGATTTCCTGAATGTCGAAGAAAAATACGTCAATTATGTTGATCACAGAGGTGAAAAGAACAACTACGCCGGCTATTTGAATCATCTAAATAGTGTTCATAGACTTCCCATTTTGGTAGCCGAATTCGGTATACCTGCTTCACGCGGCCTCACCCACGAAAACCCTTTCGGCTGGAACCAAGGATTTAAATCAGAAAAGGAACAGGGAGAGATTCTAAGCCGCCTTTATGAGGACATTCTTGAAGAAAATATGCTCGGAGGTCTGATTTTTACGTGGCAAGACGAGTGGTTTAAAAGAACCTGGAATACCATGGACTACGATAATCCCGAAAGACGACCGTTTTGGTCCAATGCCCAAACAAACGAACAGCAATTTGGTCTTTTAAGTTTTGACAGGCACAAAATAAAGATTGACGGTGATACGAAAGACTGGCAAACGGAACCTCTCTATTACAAGAATCAAGGAGCCATGAAGAGTTTATACGTAGATCATGATGAGAGATACCTATATGTCAGATTAGATTACTCTAATGACGGCAAGGGCTATCCGGTTATCTTGCTGGACGTTTTGCCTGATCAGGGCAACTATTTTGTAAAGGGTAATGAAAATATTAATTTCTCTAACGGTGTAGATTTCATCATAACGCTCAATAACGACGAGCCCAGAATTCTCATTGACCGGCACTATGATTTTTTCACCTATATGTATGCGTATCATCTGGAGATGATAGAAAAGCCGGAACCTGAACTTCACAAGAACAGCGGTGTATTTTCTCAAATCCACTATGTGCTCAGCAGGGAATATATGTCAGAGGATGGTGAAGTGCTCATGGCGTTCAGCAGTCATGAAACTGGAAGGCTAAGAGAGGGGAATGCCAATCCCGAATCAGAAAATTATGATTCCCTTGCCGATTTTTATATCAACGATGAAGGCGGACTGGAATTAAGAATTCCCTGGTTGCTCATCCAGTCAAGAGATCCGAGTCAAAAGGAATTCATCGGAAATGTCCATGAAAACGGGCTTGAGGCAAGCCGATTTGTCGATGAAATTTATATTGGCGTCCTATACATAGATGACGACGGTATTGTGCTGGATTCATTCCCGAGCTTAGAGAACAATGTTCTGAACAATTTGAGCGCCTATACTTGGGACGACTGGGATTTACCTCAGAACAAGGAACGATTGAAACAGTCCTACTATATCATTCAAGAATTGTTTGATAGCGCTAAATAACGGCGCAAGAGCAGAAAAGAGATCACCTAGCATTGAACTCACAAGGGACCTCTAAGCTTATCTCTTGCCTTTGTCAAAATGTTCGCCTAGGGCTCGAGGCGGCCTGTTGTGCTTCGAGAAGAAAATCAGGACGATGAGGGTCAATATATAGGGCATGACGGAGAAGAGGTCGGAGTAATTGCTGGACATGCCCAACTCGTTTACAAGCTGATCACTGAAGGATCGGCTAAAACCGAAGAACATTGAGGTCCAAAACGTTGTCCTGATATTCCAGTTGCCGAAGATCAGGGCAGCAATGGCAAGATAGCCGTAGCCGACGTAACTGGATGGAGAAAAGTTTGCCATCATGTAGGTGAAGGCGATGCCCCCCAATCCGGCAAAACCGCCCGCCAATACTACGGCAGAAAAGCGGATTTTATTGACATCAACACCTGCGGCATCCAAACTGTGGGGGTTGTCTCCGCCCGCCCTCAGACGAAGGCCGTAGGAGGTCTTGTATAGGACGTACCAGGCCAAAAGAGCGACCACAATGATAATAAAGGCAAAGGGGTAGATGTTTTGGAAGAGGCCGCCAATCACCGGTATTTTTGATAGGTAAGGAATGGTGTACCTCGGCGACACACCGAGCTGAATCTTATTTGTAGCTTGGCCTGTAACGGCGCCGGTTATGACGCTGGACAGGAATGAAGTCAGGGCGACAGCCAAGATGTTAACAACCACGCCGGCAATCGTCATCTTAGACTTCAGTTTGATCACCATAAGAGCATTGAGCAGAGCCAGAAGCATACCGCCCAAGATGGATGCCAAGGTAGCAATATAAATGAGCCAGTTCGGGGATGAACCCAGAACCGTTCGCAGTATAACGACAGTAATGGCGCCCGTAAAGGCGCCAAACCCCTGAAAGCCTTCTATCGATAGCATGGTAACACCGGAGCGTTCGGAGTAGATGCCGCCAATGGCCATTATAAAGAGAGGCAGGGAAAAGGACAGGCCATCTGTCATGATCTTATCTATATTCATAACTGTTCCTCCTCTGCTTTATCCTTATCGGTCTTGGAATCCCGCTTAGAGCGGACAGTTCTACCAAGGTGCTGCAGCTTTTCCTCAATATAGAGACCACTGGCTGAGAACATAAGCAAAATACCTATTATTACTGAGGCGATGTCTTTTGGCACGCCAACGTTTGAACTCATGTAAATACTGCCCTTTTGGAA
>JAAZJV010000285.1 GCA_012800135.1 Clostridiaceae bacterium
AAAAAGCCCTGCAACGCCATCGTACTCGGCGTTGCAGGACAAATTGTGGAGCGGGTGAGGGGAATCGAACCCCCGCTTTCAGCTTGGGAAGCTGACGTTCTGCCATTGAACCACACCCGCTCGTAAGTATGTGTTATTGATCTGCGGTGAATTGGCGACATTCTGGAAGCCGCCTTTTCTGCCGAGTTATCTGCTCAAAAAAGACCCAACATGTCTGTCCCATGAAAGTGATGCTCAGGGCAGGATGTTATTGATATTGCATGAACAACGTTATCGTAACCGCAGCGTTTTTGTCAATTGTTTTTCTTCTTGCGATCACATCTTTCGGCACTTGAGGCTTTGGATCCGATGCAAAAAATATTATGAGGCTGGGCAACAAAAAAATTCCGAGGCTCTGCAGCAAAAAAGATTCGAGGCAGGGCAGGAGGTATAGTCAATTGCGCAAAGGCCGAAGTTCGCGCTTTTTACTTCGTTTTCTTCAGAACGACGGTTACGGCGTTTGCTTCTTATTTAGCATGATGTTCAACAGGAGATCATCCATGTGCAGCATGCCTTCTTTTGAAATGCGTTCCATGTTTTGGATGGTGTTTTCGACATCGTATTCTATGACGCCGTCAGTATGTTTAATTTCTTTACCGCGCATGGCGACAAGGGCAGATTGTACGGCTGCGTAAATGCAAGATGCAACTTTTAGGGCGCAACCGAGTTTTGCTCCGTCACAAATCATACCGGTCACTGTGCCGAACATGTTCTGTACAGCCGCAATGACGTGGGTAAGACCGCCGCCTAACAGCATAACCATGCCGGCAGACGCTCCGACAGCGGCGGCAGTCGCACCGCATAGAGGTGAAAGACGACCGAAACTCTGCTTGATATGAATGGCTACAAGTTGGCTTAATGTCTGAGCGCGAATGAGCTCTTCTTCCGAGCTTCCGAGATATTTTGCGGCAGCCGTAACGCTCACGGTCACCGTTAAACCTTGGTTTCCACTGCCTGAATTGGCCATGACAGGGAGCGTCGAGCCGGCCATTCTTGCGTCGGACGCCGCCGCCGTACGCGCGGCGCAATAATCGGAGAATGCGGGCTCCGGCCTCTTCTTTGAAAACACAGGCAGTTTGTTTTTTTCTAGGATGGCTCGGCCGACTTCAAGACCGTAACTATTTCTCAGTCCTTCTTCGGTGATGATCTCGTTGAGGCGTATGGCTTCGCGAATGATCGAAAGATCGTCAAGGTCAACCGAAGAAACAAAGTTCCAGATCTCAATGAGATCCTGTTCGCTGATGGAGCCCGACAGATCCTTTTCTTCAGGGCTGAATTCAAACGTAGGCTTTCCGTCTTGTTCAAGAAGTACGATCATATCATGTTTCCACGAAATGACAGCTCGCCCCGTATGCCCATTCGCGCGAACAACTGCTTCTGCGTAGAGAGTCGGTTCACACGACGGCGCAGGATGCAGCTTGACTTTATCGGACTTACAAAGCATTCTGGCTTCTTCGATCTGTTCTTCACTAATACTTTCAAGCACTTGAAGTCCGCGAGAGGCTTTGCCGGCAATGACGCCAAGGGCGGCCGCCATCGCGGCACCCATGTCATTTGTGCCGGGAATGTAGACGCCCATAGCATTTTTATAAATATTGACACTGCAATAAAGATCGACGGATTCGATCTGATCGGCGTTGAGATAATCACCGGAAGACGGATCATCTAGAGCGAGTACAACCTGTTCACGCGCATGCGCCGCGGCGAGAGCGACACAGGCCGGCTCAGTACAGCCAAGAGCTTCGACAAGCTCTTCTTTGAGCAGTTGAAGATAATCTGTTTTCGTCATGATCGCTCCTTTTAGCGTCAGCGCCAATTATCCGGTTCTGAGTGCGGATCTAAGACCCCGCTCCAGTTTTTCTCGGCCATGAGATTCAACGGTTCACGACATTCAGGACAGTTTAACGAGGCGATGTGAGTGCGTTTTACAAAAGAGGTGCGCTCGCCGCATTTCGGGCAACGATATGTTGTAGACTGGGTCGCGTCGGGATATATCATGCGAACGCGACGCATAACTTCCATCGTGCCGCACGAATTGCATCGGTAGAGCTCGCGTGAAAAATCAATTTCACCGTCATCGCGCTGAACCATTGCGATCACCATGGACGGATCCATTTTGCCTTCACGAATATCGTCCAGAATATTATGGAACATTAGGCTGTCTTCTCCGCTGCGGCCAAGATAGAATATTTCGTCAAAATCGTTGTTCGGACATTTGAGCTCATACGCAATGCGCCATGGCAGACGCCTCGGCTTATACGCCTGGGTGTGGATCTTTGTACCTTCAACGGGTGCGTCCGGATGCAGGAAAAGCATAGACGTCTTGCTACCTTCTTCTTCCACTGTGACGAGAGACACCGCGATATCGTCATCCTTCTTTTTCTTCGTTCCCGGAAGATCCTCCATGAGAACAGCTCGCCACGTTCCTTTGTTCGCCGGGCTAAGATCTCGAATTTTGACAAAAACAAATGCGTCTTCCGGTACATATGGATGTTGTGGAAGTTCCTCTTCTTCGCCATCTGACTGATTAGCCTCGGTTGCAAAATTAGTATTCGCGATTTTTTTGCCTGATGATTTCTTTTTGGCGTCTTCTTGAGCTCGTTTTTCTTCTGCAGCCGCCTCGGCTTCTTCAAGCGCCTTCACATAATCAGCGATCGCATCGGCGTACTGCTGTTCGTAGTCGGCTTCATCCTTGACATAGCATGCCGTCAAAATCTCGGGACGGAGCGGATCACGCAGCGGATCAATGGCTCGCACGGTCAACGTGCTGCGATACAAGACGTTGGACTCGTGAAAATCAAGAACCGTTTTGACAAACGGGTGTTGCACAAGTTCACGCGTTGGCTTGACGAGCATCACCAGCATCGTTTCAATGGACGATGCCTCCGCAACCAGAGCTTTGTTTTCCTGAAAATATGCGTATTCTTGCGTTTCAAGATCAACTTCTCCTAAAAACGCCACTTTCATGGTGTCATCAAGAAAAACAAACGCCAAATATCCACTTTCGGTCTCCGGCAATTCATCAAGCCCGGCGTTGCTCAAAATGTTCTTATCCGGATAAACCATAAGAAAACGTTCGTCGAGTTGCCAAAACGCGTACGTTTTCAACATGTGCCGCTTAATCTTCTTTGCATTTAATTTATTCATGGACGCTCCTGTAGACAGTATGACGACTTTTTTTACTCATTATTGTCGTAAGTCATACTGTTACTCTATTCTACCCTATAAATATAGTAGAGGTGAATGCGTAATAACGATATCGCCCCTATGTTAAAATGTGCATAATGAGTGACCATTCTAGAAGACGCGTCACATGCAACAGTAATCATCTCAGTTCATCTTTTTTTTGTAGATTAGTGGGGATTAGACGATGAAAAGAATCATGCTGACGGGATGTCTTGGACAGATCGGCACTGAGCTTACACTTCATCTTCGTGATCGATATGGAAGCAATAACGTGTTGGCCACGGATTGCAGTATAAAAGGTCCTTCCGAAGTCATGGAAAGCGGCCCTTTTGAAGTTCTCGATGTTCTGAATGCCGATCGCATGGCTGAACTCTGTGATAAGTACAAAATCAACACGATTATCCATCTTGCCGCCATTTTGTCCGCTGTCGGAGAAGAAAATCCCCAACGGGCGTTCAACGTCAATATGATCGGATTGTTCTATGTTCTCGAGGTCGCGCGCGAGAAGAAATTGCAAGTCTTTACACCGAGCTCGATCGCCGTTTTTGGCAAGAGCACGCCGCAAGACATGACACCACAAGACACGATTCAGCGACCAAACACGATCTACGGCGTCACAAAGGTCGCCGGCGAATTGCT
>JAAZJV010000286.1 GCA_012800135.1 Clostridiaceae bacterium
TCATGCGAACCTCCGCCGTGTTCGGATGCTTCATTTTTTCCTGAGATGTGACAATTTTGACCTTCATACCCGTTTCTTTCGCAAGATCGTACGCATATCGTATGTCCGGGTTTGCCGTCGAAAGCCCGAGCAGCCCGCCAATTAAAGCAAGATCAGTGCCGTGCCCCTTATAAGTGTGCGCAAAAGATCCAAAAAAAGTGATTTGAACGTTTTCCGGCGTCTCCCCGAAAATGGCGCGTGACGCAAGCCCTATGCGCACCGCACCGGCGGTATGAGAGCTGGACGGACCGATCATCACCGGCCCGATAATGTCAAAAATACTGTGAAATTTTGCCATAGTAGACCATCCTAAATATCATGCCGAAGCTATGGTTCTCCCCTAGAAAAGACTGATTTCAATAGTGAATTCAACAATGCATCGCGTTTAAGTTTATCATGAGTCGTCCTATTTGTCGGACGGTTTCGTTACTTTTCACCTTGTTTGGAACGTTCGTCATTCAGACGGAATCCAGATTGATCAATTAATGAAAGACGGCTGTAGGGCTTTTCCATCTTCTGTTCCAGCCATTGGTCGGCAAAATCGGACGCTTCTTTTCTAATAAGATCTGACGACTGAAAGAGAAAAAGACGACTGAAGGGGGCTTTTGCGACGTATCGCAATAGAGATACCGTACCTTCTGAAAGCGCAACCCCTCCATCGCCGGCTTGTCGGCAACCGGTCTGATCGCAAATTATACCTCCTTCGCGAAAACTGAATCGGCACGGAAACGAAACTTCTGACAGACAGCGCACACAAGCATCCAGCATTGGCGCAAAGCCACTTTCCACCATAAGACGAAATGTCGCCAAACGCGAAGCAAGAACGGGATCTTCCCCTGTGGCGATCTGATAAATCGTATACGCCCACAAGTCAAAAACGTAGCGTTGAGGCTCTCCATTTCGCGCAACATCGGAAAAAGCTTCTGCTGCGTGCGAGGCCGCCGCCAGTCGGTCAAGATCGAACGATATGCCGGAAAATGATTCTTGCAGAACACCGGAACGCACGGTATAGCGTCCCTGCCGTTCGATGAGTATAAAATCGGAAAGTGAAAATAGCTGCGTCAAACTGCGAAGTTTGCTTTTCATACTTGCGCTGCCGCGGGCATTAGCTGTGATGAGACCAAGTTCCGGGGTAAGCAAGTGCAGCAAACGATCGCGATCTTTCCAAGCGAACACGTTCATGACAAATCCCTTGGTTTCGATCGTTTTCATGACGGGCAACTCACTTAAATGGATGTATCGGAAGGCAAGAGTCCAACAGCACTGAGATCCTGCGGACGATTCTGCCAATTTGGGCGCACACGAACAAAAAGGTTAAGATAGACAGGCGCATCAAACAGCATTTCCATCGCTTTGCGAGCTTCCGTACCGATGGAGCGCACCATGCTACCGCCCTTCCCTACAAGGACTTTCTTATGGGATGACCTCTCGCAGATGATATCCGCCTCAATGAGAATCCCCGCCCGTTCACCGGATTCATCCATATCCTCATCAAAAGAACGCACCGTCACAGCAACACCGTATGGAATTTCTTGCTCTGTCTGGCGAAGGATTTCACGTCGAACAAGTTCCGCCGCGAGAATGCGCTCCGTTTGATCCGTTTCATCATCCTCTTGAAACATACGGCGCCTCACCGGCAGTAGACGTTTGATTTCTTCGATAAAAATGGCTAATCCATCTCCTGTCTTCGCTGATATCGGGATACAGGCATCCGGATTCCAATTGGCGTCATAAAGCGCAATCAGAGGCAGGATCGCCTCCTTTGGCGATCGGTCGATTTTATTGATCAGGAGGATTGTCTTTTTGTTGTCTTCCTTGGCAATTTTAAGGACGCGACATTCCTCCTCGCCAATGTAGGGGCGCCAAGACGCATCGATCATCAGTGCGATGATATCGGCTTGTCGAATCGCTTGCATGGCAGTCTTCATCATGGCACGACCGAGTGCATTGTTTGGTTTGTGCAA
>JAAZJV010000046.1 GCA_012800135.1 Clostridiaceae bacterium
ATGACATTGATTTTTCCGGTTGGTTTGTTGTTCCGGGTGAGACAAGCTCCGTAGATGTCCGTCTCGATTGATTTCAGTTTCGACATTATAAAAAATAAACATCGCCTGATCCGGACATGAGGATCAGGCGATGTTTATTTGTGCGATATGGACGCGCGCAAATTGCTTATAAAAGGAAATTTATTTTCCAAGCGAAGCAATATAGCGGCAATAAAAATCGGCAGCGCAAGAAAAGGATGTCTGCGGGATAGGTTCAATCATTGTGCTCAAAGGTACGGTGACGTCCCAATCCACCCGCACTTCTCGATCTTTGACGAGTTCCAATAGAGCTTCTTTTGTGATGGGATAATCGACATCGCGAAGCGCTCGATGGATATTGTGAAAGAACGCCGGATAAGACGGTTTGGTCATCATAGGTCATTCCTCCTCTTTTTCGTAAGCAGTGTACGGCGTACAATCCCCGCATCCGTCGAGATCCGGGCAGCTTGAGCCGCGGTTACAGTATGAGTACATCGGACTGCTGTGGACGGCCTGTTTCCGCATCGCGTCGATGATGCCGGGGTAGAGATCGGCTTTGATCAGACTGACGTTGCCGCGTCCGGCTTCTGTAATGATGTTGCCGTCCGGTCCGAGAATCATGCTTCTTCCAAAGCATGAACGCGTTTCATTCTTTGCCATACCGGAAGTATTGATCGCTACGACATAGACTTGGTTGAAATAAGCGCCTGCCCGATTGGTGATTTCCCATGATTCATAGAACGGATCCATGTAGTGCGTCGGGCGAATGATCACGTTGGCGCCGCGCACTGCTGCTTCACGCCAAATTTCCGGATAATCGCCATCAGCACAAATGATGATGCCGATCTTAGACCCCTTCGGACCATCACAGACTGTGCACGATGTTCCCGGAATGGAGTTTTCAAAAGGAATCCAAGGATTCATTTTGAGATAGGAGTGCACGATTTCACCGCGGTCATTGACTACGATCGTGCGATTTTCGTAGCAGTTGCGAGACTTATTTCCCCAGACGAGCAAGCTGAAGACGCCCCATACTTCGAGTGCTTTACAGCGCTCGCAGAGCATCTCTACCTCTTCACCGTCGATGTCGATCATGGCATCGTGCCAGTTGACCGGAGCGAAACCTTGTATGCAGGCTTCCGGGAAAACGACGATATCGGTACCGGGAAAAGCGTCAACGGATTGGTTGAGATAGTCCAGCACCAAGTCAAGATTTTCGCGCATCTCTTCTTTTGTCTGCGCGCCGATCGGTGCAAACTGGACACCAACAACACTTAAAACTTCTGTTGTAATTGTTCCGTTGATGGAGAACAAATTACCAATATTCATGTAAGAGCCTCCTTCGTTTTAATCATAGCGCATACCTTTGTGCCGTAAAGGGCAAACGTTCACTTTTATGTGCAATACACAAGTTTTTCGGACACTTGTCTTGAGACGCTCTTAACCTGTCATACACTAATAAACAAGTTATACACTAATAAGTAAGCAAGAGCGCTCGTTTGCCTATATTGTGTCACAAAAGGCAAGCCGTTCGCCTCTAATTAATATAGACGAACGGCTTGCTGATATGCGCACTGCGAATTTATACGTATTCTGCGTTTTCCGCTACGATGTGGCGGTCATTCGGTAAGAGTGCATTGAAGATAGGCACGCATACCGCCGCAACGATAATGCCGAAAAGCGGAGGAACGCCGACGCTGAAGTGGTCGGTCACATATGCAACGACCGTTCCGAGGACGTACGATAATACAGGACCGACGCGAATCGCTTTAAAGCGAATATGCTCGAGTCGCGGCAGGCTGCGTTTGTATGTAAAGAAGTAATCGCCCAGCATGACGCCTCCGATCGGTGGGATGAAAATACCCAACAATACAAGGAAATTGATGAGCTGCGCGTAAATTCCCGTCATCGCCAAGACGATCGAAATGAGCAGTCCGCCGATCAAGAAGGGCGTCTTGTTCGGGACGTTGAACATTTCTGCGCCTGCAACGCCCCAGGCGTATGCGCCTGCATGCGCCGTAGTCCAGATGTTCAGCGTCAAAATGATCAACGCCATTACCATGACGACGGTGCCCATGCCCATCATGATGACGACAAAGTCGGACTCGTTGTATGCAAGACCGCCGACAACACCGGCTGCCAGCATGATGGTATTGCCGATCATGAAGGCTACGAATCCGGACCAGAATCCTGCACGGGCAGACTTTGAGAATCTCGACCAGTTGCAGGCCTGCGTTCCCATCGACGCAAACGTTCCCATGATCGCCGTTAGCGCCGTTGCCACCGACATCTCCGCAGTCGGCATGACGTTAAAGAGCGCGCTGAACCCGCCTGCTGCTCTTGTCGCAACAATCGGGATGTAAATGACTAAAATCAGTAGCGCAGGAACAGCAACGACCGCAACTTTTTCGATCGCTTCATAGCCCCAAAGCGCTGTCACGCCGAAGACGAGTGCCCAGAAAAGCGTGAACCAGACAGCATGTTGCGGCACGTTGAATGCAACTGCGAACATCTGTCCCACATAAGAGCTGACGTAAGCATACCAGCCGATCTGCGTGCCGCCGAGCAAGAAGCTTACCCACTTTGATCCGATTGTTCCCAAGGTGTACCTTGAAAGCATCGCCGACGTAAGTCCCGTCTTTGCACCGATGGCACAGTTAGCTGCGACATAGACGCCAAGAATCAAGTTGCCGACTAATGAAATCCAAATCAGATCCTTAAAGGTGAATGCTGCTGCAATTTGAGCGCCCGTATTCATTGTCGGGCTGAAGAATGTAATACCCAAAAGAACGGCAGCTACCGAGAAGAACGAACGCCGCGCGCTTTTAGGTACATGTGTCAAAGGATAATCCGGATCGATCGGCTTAGCATCAGCCTCCGGCGCTCCTTTTGCCTGCTCTGCAGATTGCACTTTTGCTTTTTCATCTGCAACAGTTTCTGTTTTCTTAAGATCATCCATAAAAAACCTCCTCTAAACCTCCTAGTTCGGTGAATGGTTCCCACAGGGTTCCCGCGATTAACACGGGTGTCGACGCTGTGCCATGCAGATCGTCGCGCTCCCTGATTTTTCCTAAACTACTATAAATAAACAATAACGCTCTTGAATAACGTTCTTGGTCTAATCTATGAAACGTGTTGCAAGTTTTTTACATTGTAACATTAAAGATAGAAAGAAAACAATACTATTGTGTATATTAATAATATTTCATTCCGTGCGCTTCAATCATTATTCTATACGATTCTGGTAAGTTTTTTATGTAGATATTTGCCTGCTAGGTTTTTATAAATAATTAATAAGAATAAGAAAGTTGTTACATTATGTTACATTTGTGTGATGTGTTATTTACCGACACATCATTGAAAGACCTGTTGGGTTATATTTGTCGCCTGTACAGGGATGTTTTTGCAATGGCAATACTTCCTGAGAAGTGGCACTTCTACCTGTCAGAGATATAGACGCTTTTCGAAAACAGTTTAGACGGGCATGCAAAAATAAATGACAAAAAGGAAAAACTTTCATTTAAAATTAAAAATTGTACCAAAGAGTGTTCTATTTTATTGACAACAATTTCAATAACGCGTAAAATAAAAGTCAAAGAAAGTAAAAGTCAAACACTGTATTCAATTGATCATTAGCGATACGGTTGAAAAAGAGTGCTGATATGGGGTAGAAACGTTGGCCGATAAGTGTGGGCATTGCTAAGTTTATGCGTATCTAGGTAGATCTTCGCTGATACGCCGCTCTGATATAAACGCAATCGATGCATTGCAAGCGATACGCACACTTAATAGTAGGCGATCAGTCGAGAGAAAGAAGCGATAAAGTGAAAAGTATAAGTGACAGAATTGAAGAGGTTCTTCTCAGCTTAATTGAAGAACAGGACGGATCGTGTCAAATCGTCAGAAACGTAATGGCAGATAAAATGAAAGTTACACCGTCACAGATCACATATGTGCTATCGACTCGTTTTACATATGAGCAAGGTTTTCTTGTTGAGAGTCGTCGTGGAGGTTCAGGATTCGTGCGCATTAAACGCATTCCCTATTCTGACGCCTCTGATTATTTAATGCAGCTTGTTCGGTCTATGCCGGAATCGTTGACTCAACACGATGTCCATATTCTCGTTACAGGGATGAAAAATGATGACGTCATTACGGACGGAATCGCCGGAATCATTGTCTCAACGCTGTCAGATCGCAGTTTAGCGCGGCTTTCGAATCCATTGCGAGACGATGTGAGATCCGATATATGCAAAACGATCCTGACGTGTCTTGCTGCACAAGGAGGAAGGGCATGATTTGTCAACATTGTCATGAGCGCGAAGCGCGTATTCATGTGAAGCGCGTCGTAAACGGAAAACGTGATGATATCTACCTTTGTGATCGCTGTGCAGCAGAAAGAAATGTCGGATTTACAAGTTCTAAGATGTCGGGCTCGCATACGTTGTGGAATGATCTCCTAGACGCGATGTTGCCGGGATCTGCGCTTTTTGGTCTGCCCTTCACGGACGAAGAGCAGACCCCTCGCCCTCGCAGTATCGTTTGCCCCGCGTGCGGCGAGACGGAAGCGGAACTGAGAAAGACAGGGTTGCTCGGTTGCCGTCATTGCTATGACACTTTCGCTCAGCTCTTGACGCCTGTTTTTCAGAAGGCTCACGGGCACACCCGCCACGTAAAAAATCGTTTTGAAGACAGTCGCATTTCGATTTCGGACGAAAAAGCACGGTCGAGTGATC
>JAAZJV010000287.1 GCA_012800135.1 Clostridiaceae bacterium
AAGGCTGTTGCTCTATCCAGCTGAGCTATATGCCCAACATTCGTTTAAAATGGAGCGGGTGAAGAGAATCGAACTCTCACGATCAGCTTGGAAGGCTGATGTTCTACCACTAAACTACACCCGCATAACCTCAAAAAGAAGCATGGTAATCATACCGCAGCAAAAGAGATTTGTAAAATACACTTTGCGATGACTGAGATATTTTATCACATTGCCTGTGCTAGGGCATCATACCGCAACAGAAGTTTTTTGTAAAATCGCCTGAGCTGAATGCCAAAGTAAGCTGGACAGTGAGAAGCGCGGGTTGTCCAGTTTAATCCGGCAAGTGATAAAGTATCATAAATTTCGCACATTTGAGAAAGGGACATGGTTCCCCTCGGCAAGTCGCCTGTGTGGTAAGTTGGAGATCGCAATATCGCTAAATCGCCAGTAGTCGGCATTATGCGTCACGTCTGAAGAAGTTTTCTGCAATTATTTATTTCGATGGTTTGGTGTTCGGATAAAGAAGTTCCATCAAGACATATCCTGTGCGGCCATCCTCAAGACGAATTAGCACCCAATCTTTTTCCGGCTTCTTGAGTTGTGTTACCTTGTCACCGCGCTTGACTGTTGCCACAAGGATCGTTCCGTCAGGTTCAGATAAGACACGAAGACTGGATGCTTCGACGACGACTTCCACCTCAAATTCATACGATTGAGCTTGCGAATGTTCAGGCGCTGTAATGAGCGGGCGCGATTCCGTAATATCAGCATTTTGTCTGCGTCCGGCGGACGTGAGGATCGCGATCACAATTACGAGTATGACAAGCCACATCGCGACATAAGCGAGGATTGAGAGGCTGCGTGATTCAGGAAACAGGTGTGTGAGCCGATGATGCCATCGGTCGAGGATACGCCTGATGCCGTCTGTATTCCATAATTTTATTCGCTCCAAACGCGAAGGCTTGGCGAGTGTTTCGATGTCTAAGTCCTTATATTGCTTTTGATCTGAAGATTCATCGTCTTCGGTACGGATGCGCAGCGCGGGCTCATCTTTTTGCAGTACGTCACTTTCCAATGGTTTGAAAGACGGCGGCTTGATAGGGGAGGGCGCAGGAGGAGAATCATCAGGCATGTATTCCTGTGACGCAAGGCGCGACGGAAGAACACGCACGTTCCCATCCTGTAACGGCACGACTTTCGATCGAGTCATTCGGTAAGGCCAGTCTTCTCGTCCTCTTCTTCTCGTTCTTGATTTGCCGGCTGCGCGTTCACGCGCGTCAACGCTCAAAGCTTCCGGTTCATGCTCTAATTTTTGGACTTGACAAGAAAACCAGGTCGTATCAGATGGATAGCCGGAGAGTGCGGCGAGGCGTGTCAACTCGGACATCGAGACGTTGAGTTGCCGCGTATCTGAAAACATTTCCTCAAGTTCTTCAGGGACAAATAGATCGATAAACGCCGGGTCAATAATAAGGATATTGTCATTTTCAGCGGGACGGAACGTATAGAAGTCAAGTGAACGGCAAAAAGAAGCAAGATCGGGGTGTGATGGAGGAAACGTCGGTTGCTGACGATAGAGACGGTCGCCGCGGTGAAGGTACACGCCAAAGGAATCGTCACACCAGACGGACACAGCCTCGGAATCCATAAGGAAACAGAAATCGGACGACAGGCGATTGCGATCGACGCATTGAGGAAAACGTGCCAGACCGCTGACTTGAAGTTCGCGGAATGTCATTAGCCAAAGACGTAAAAGCGCGCGCGTTGCCATTACGGAATCGTAGTTGTCGCGATCCGTTTCCAAGCCGGCGATCAGCTGAACGCGTCGGTTGCCGGACATGACGTAATGCTTCTGGCGCTGCGACGCCAAGAGGCCGATTTCTCGGTCATTAAGCTGTAGCGTTAGCTCTTGTTTGTCTATTTCCGCAAGATGCGCTGTCATTGTCGAACGAATCATCCGATCGAGCAATTCCTTTCCGTATGATTATTTTGCGAGGGGGCATATGTTATCTCATATGTACTATGCCTCTTCCTCGGTACATATAATTGTGCACAAGAGGGCAAATGATGTCTCATGCACACCATGTCTCCTTCTTGGTACATAACAAATATGCGTGAGAGGGTGTATGCTCCCAAGTGAACTTCTTGTTATTCTACCATGAGTGCACGCGACAAAAGCAGATTCGTTATAGTAACACGACGGTGATTTTCGCATCAGCGGTTTTCGCATCAAATAGGTCGCAGTGAAGGTAGAATTCTACCGGAAGTAAAGTACCTAGCGGCGAACGTAGCTTTCAGACAACGAGAAGCGAGAAAAGATCTCTGCCGGTGATG
>JAAZJV010000288.1 GCA_012800135.1 Clostridiaceae bacterium
ATTATAGAATATGATAATGCGTTAGGAACACAATATTATGAAACATTGTATGAATATCTTAATACCGGTCAAAATATGGCAGCGACCGCAAAGAAACTCGGAATCCATAGAAATACAATTGCATACCGTATAGAAAAAATACAAGGGATTACCGGAATGGACCTACGTAATGGCGAGTCCTGTTTTAAATTATTTATGTCTTATAAAATAATGGATATGTATGAAAACAATATTGAATATGGATAACTCGCTAAAGCAATTTGCGTCAACTTATGCGGTTTAATTTTTGCTAAGAGAAGGTGTTTGGTGTGAGGTTTTTATATAGCGTGAGGCTTTTATATTGTGGGGATTGCCAGGTTGCCTTTGAGGGTGATCAATGTCCCGTTTGCGGTAACAAAAAGGTGAGGGAACCGCTTTCCAATGATGCTTGTTTCCTCTGCGAGAAGCAGATGATGTGGGCCGAAATGTTGGCAGAGGCCTTAAAAAACAATGGCATTCCTGTCGTTCTTAAGAAAAGAATGGGGATGGGCATGGCATTAAAGGTTGGCCCCATGATGGAACATTGTAAAGTATATGTGCCTTTTTCCTGCTTGCAAAAATCCAGAGAAATTGTCGATGAACTGTTTTCTGAAACAATCGAAAGTGATGTCATGTAAAGAGATGTACATATGCAAAAAGAGATGTACGGGATATTGAGAATCGTCTTTTAATTGCATATCAAAAAATATCTGTCCCTCCGATGGTATCGCGAAAAACGGCGAAAGCTCTTCAGGTCATGTTAAACACTATTCAGCTTATTTAAACTAGGACATTTTAAGGAAAAGGGGATAGGAAAAATGAGCGCTTACAAATGAGCGCTTACATTAGAAGAGGGAGCTGATCGCTTTCTTGCTATGGTTCCCCCTCAAGTAGATTTTATTTTATACTGTCCTACTTGGGGGGAGCATAGCACTTTTCAACTCCCTCTTGAAAATTGTTTTGGTAATGTAGTTTTAGCGGTCGGACGTGTTGTTCTTTGCTAGGCCAACCCGTTTGAGCGATCTAGCAGGTGTTCCGGGTATTAGGCACATGGCCGCTTTAGTGCTCAAGCAAGTTGTCAGATCTTGATGTCATAACTTTAGCCGTAAAACTCATTTCTCCTTCTTCGAGCAATCAGCAGATTGCGTTTTCTTCTTTCGAGCAATCAGCAAAATAGCGCCTAACGACAGAAGCATCAGGTAAATTCCGTGTTGCGAGCTGCGATATTCGCCTGTTATCGGCAAAATGCTACTCGGTGTGTGGCGGTTAGTTATAACAAATCCTTTCACCAGACCTCCTGAAATTGAGGATTGATATTTGTTTACCGGTACTTCTTTAACCGTATAGGCCACTTCTTTGCCATTCTTGTACTTCGGCAAATCGGTGAAGGCGCCGGTCCAATGATCAACATTTGTTAAAACCAGTGTCTTGCCCGTATCTTCTCCATCAGCATAGAGCTTGACGGTGACAGATGACGGCCTCAATCCGGCTTGATCATCAGCATCGTCCCAAGCGATGGTGACAGCGCTTCCCAACTTGATCGGCGTGTACATGTTCGTCACTTCAAAACCACTTACAGCGTCGCCGCTAATCGTTGTTGTGTACTCGAAAACAGGATCTTCTTTAATGGTGTAGGTGATAAGTTCGCCCGCTTCACGTTTTGGTACATCCTTAAAGATCCAAGTCCAGCCGTCCGCCGCTGTAATACTCTTAGAAGCATACTCCTCATCATTCTTAAACAGGCGGATCGTAACGCTTCCGGGTCTGATGCCGTCGTGATCGTTTTCGTCCATCCATATGATGTCGTTAACGGTGACATCGACCGTTTCCGGCTTATGATAACTCTTGACCGTGAAAACCGGCGGAGCATCGCTTTCTTTGGTGACTGTTGTCGTATATTCCGCGATCGTAACGTCTTCGATGGTATAAACGATTTCCTTTCCGTTAGCCTTATACTGATCCAGTCCGGTGAACGTACCTGTCCAGTTAGCCGTTTTGGTCAAGTCGATTGTCTGTGTCGTATCAACACCGTCTGCAATCAGTCTAATCGCCACGCTATCCGGACGGAAGCCGTCTTGGTTATCTTCATCATCCCAGTCCATCGTTACCTGAACGGCAACTTTGCCGGGTGTATACAGGTTTGTCAAGGTGAAGCCTTCTGTCATATCACCGGTTGTTTCCTTCAATGTGTAGCCCAACGGCATGGTTTCGATCGGTGTGTAAGTGATCTCTTTACCGGTGCTGTCGTATTTATCTAAATCAGTAAAAGTATGCTTCCAATTGCCGTCAACATCCGAAACGAGAATATGAACACGCTCGCTGTCATCCGAGCCCATGAGCTTAATCGCAAGGCTTTCGGGCAGCTTGCTGTTGTCCGTGATGGGACTTTCGTCTTCATCAAGCCAGACCTTAGTGACAAGCACCTCGCGAGTGGGGCTCTTGAAGGTATCGGTCACCTTCAGCGGATCATTTTCATCGTAAGTAGTGTTGTAGATGTACAGTTGCGGGTTGTCCGCATCTTGCCAGACGGTTTTCGCATTGCCGTCGACATCAGTCTCTACTA
>JAAZJV010000289.1 GCA_012800135.1 Clostridiaceae bacterium
AAGCTTCAGGCACACCGGGTTCGGGGATATTGTCTCCCTTGACGATGGCTTCGTAAGTCTTCGTACGCCCCCAGATATCGTCTGATTTTACGGTCAGCATCTCTTGAAGTGTGTACGCAGCGCCATATGCTTCGAGTGCCCAAACTTCCATTTCACCAAAGCGCTGCCCGCCAAATTGGGCTTTTCCGCCCAGAGGCTGCTGCGTCACGAGCGAATAGGGACCAATCGAACGTGCATGAATCTTGTCGTCGACAAGGTGCAGCAACTTCATGTAGTACATGATGCCCACCGTAACAGGATTTTCGAACGGCTCGCCCGTCCTGCCGTCATAAAGGACGGTCTTTCCATCCGTGGACATGCCGGCCTTCTTAAACGCTTCCACTACGTCTTCTTCATTCGCACCGTCAAAGACAGGGGTTGCGATTTTTGCGCCGAGTTTGTTGGCGGCAGCGCCGAGATGGACTTCGAGAAGCTGACCGACGTTCATACGAGAAGGAACGCCGAGCGGGTTCAATACGATGTCCAGCGGCGTGCCGTCCGGCAGATACGGCATATCTTCGACGGGAAGAATTTTGGACACGACACCTTTGTTACCGTGTCGTCCGGCCATCTTGTCGCCGACGGATACTTTACGCTTCTGCGCGACGTAGACGCGTACGAGCTTCGTGACGCCGTGCTTCAGCTGTTCATCGTTTTCTCGGGTAAACACTTTGATGTCCACGACGACGCCCGATTCACCGTGCGGCACTCGCGTCGACGTATCACGAACTTCTCGGACTTTTTCGCCGAAGATTGCCCGATAAAGACGCTCTTCAGGTGTCAATTCTGTCTCACCTTTAGGTGTGACTTTGCCGACGAGGATGTCACCGGCACGGACTTCCGCACCGATACGAACGATACCCTCTTCATCGAGATCGTGTAAGGACTCATCGGCCACGTTGGGGATCTCACGTGTGATTTCTTCGGGACCCAGCTTCGTGTCGCGCGCTTCACATTCGTATTCCGTGATGTGGATCGAAGTGTATACATCGTCGCGGACGAGCCGCTCGCTCATGAGGACGGCATCTTCATAGTTGTAGCCTTCCCAAGTCATGAAACCGACGATAACGTTGCGTCCAAGTGCAAGCTCGCCATTGTCTGTTGACGGACCGTCGCCGATGATATCGCCGGCTTTGACCCGATCGCCGGGCATCACAAGCGGACGCTGATTGATGCAAGTCCCTTGGTTAGAACGGTCGTATTTTTTCAACGGATACGTGTCGGTTCCGTTTTCATCCGAGTGTACGACAATGCGATCGCCTGCGACTTGTACAACAGTTCCGTCATTTTCGGCAACAACACAGACACCGGAATCTTTTGCGGCACGATGCTCCATGCCTGTTCCGATGATCGGAGACTCCGGACTGATCAGCGGGACAGCCTGTCGCTGCATATTAGAACCCATCAGCGCGCGGTTCGCGTCGTCGTTGCCAAGGAATGGAATCAATGACGTCGCCACAGAAACAAGCTGTTTAGGAGATACGTCCATCAGATCAACACGTTCAGGATCAAGTTCAAAGAACTCATCGCGGTAGCGACAAGATATTTTTTTATTTAGGAAACGGCCTTTCTCATCAAGCGGCTCGTTTGCTTGTGCGATGTAATATTTGTCTTCTTCATCTGCAGAGAAATATTCCACTCTGTCGGTAACACAACCATTTTCTTTGTCGTAAATACGGTACGGCGTTTCGAGGAACCCGTAACGATTGACACGTGCATAGGTCGCCAAGGAGTTAATAAGGCCGATATTCGGACCTTCCGGCGTTTCAATCGGACACATGCGACCATAATGCGACGAGTGCACGTCGCGAACTTCAAAGTTGGCGCGATCGCGAGATAATCCGCCCGGGCCAAGCGCAGAGAGACGGCGCTTGTGAGTCATCTCCGCAAGTGGATTCGGCTGGTCCGTAAATTGAGACAATTGACTCGATCCGAAGAATTCTTTAATCGCGGCTGAAATAGGTCGTGTATTGACAATATCTTTCGGTGTTGCGACAGAGATGTCGGGGATCGTTTGCATACGTTCACGGACGACACGATCCATGCGGGAGAAACCGATTCGCATCTGGTTCTGTAGCAATTCACCCACTGAACGGATGCGGCGGTTGCCAAGATGATCGATGTCGTCTTTTTCGCCAACGCCATACTCAAGCCCAATGTAGTAGCTTATCACCGCAAGAAAATCGTGGATGGTGAGATGATTCGGAATGAGTGTGCGTCGGTGTGACTCAAGAAGTGCTTTTAGCGTTTCCGCAGGATCAGCGGAAGACTTCGCTTCTTCTACAATTTCACGAAGAGCCGGCGTATACACCGCTTCTGTAAGGCCATATTTTTCATAATCAATGCCGCCTAACACATCTTCGCCGAAGTGACGGCTAAGATACTGGTCAACGCGAACGCGCTCGTTACCAACTACACGAAGTTTTCGATCTATCTGCGTCACGGTATCACCGATTCGACGCATAGGATAAACATCAACGCTATTGATACCCGCCTGCTGAATGGCGTTGGCCGCTTCCTCAGTAATGATTTCATCGGCAAGGACAAACACTTCACCGTCTTCACCGATCACGTCATTGGCGGCGCGGTGGCCTCTTAAGCGATCCGCGATCGCGAGCTTCTTGTTGAGTTTATAGACACCGACCTTGGCAAGATCGTAACGATTCGGATGGAAGAACATATTGCGAAGGAGCGCCTGTGCGCCTTCTCGTGTATAGACTTCACCCGAACGCAGCTTGCGGAACATCTCCTGCAAACCTTCTTCACTTGAGCGACATCCATCCTTCTTCAATGTCTGGATGAGAGATTCCTCATCACCGAGCAGCTCAATGATTTCCTCGTCCGTTCCAAAGCCAAGTGCACGGATCAAGATCGTAAGATAGAATTTGCGCTGGCGATCCATACGCACCCAAAGAAGATTTTTGGCATCAGATTCAAATTCAATCCATGCTCCGCGGTTCGGGATTACCTGCGCAGTATAAAGTTCGACATCGTTCTTATCGCGAACGATATCAAAATACGCGCCGGGCGAACGTACGAGCTGACTAATCACCACACGTTCAGCTCCATTAATAATAAAGCTGCCCGTTTCTGTCATGATCGGAAATTCACCGATATAAACTTCTTGGTCTTTAATATTGTCGTTCGTACGGTCATGAAGCCGAACGGTCATGTACATTTTAGCCGCGTAATTTGCATCGCGGTCTTTGCATTCCTCAATGGAATACGTCGGATTATCGACGTCGAATTCTCGATCAATAAAAGAAAGCTCAATATCCCCCGAAAAATCGGTTATCGGAGAAGCATCTTCAAGGACTTCCATCAGCCCTTCGTCAAGAAACCACTTGTAGCTGCTTTTTTGGATTTCCAACAAATCGGGAATCTCGAGGATCTCATCAATCTTAGAATAAGACATTCTCTGGACGCGTCCGTACTGAACGGGCTTAACCATCAGCGATCACCTCACTAAATCAAAACCGGTCGATAATGGAGATAGCGTCAAACCGGTATTGACGATATCTCCTTGCATGATATAATTGCGGTGTCGAGCCGCCTTAAGACAGAGAAACATTCGTTTGTATTTCAGGTGCCAAAGCAGGTTGAGCGACACATCAAACTATACTACCACTCTTTAAGCCGTCCGTCAACGGTCATTTTTTTATGGCATCAAAAAGCTCAACGGCGGAGCTTTCCACCGTTGAGCTTTTTGCATACAATTTGTTGTCTCAGCTAATTTCGAACAATGTCTCTTCGGAGGAAGGTTTTTCCTCCTTGCTGAAAAGAGCCTTAAAGAAATGGATGCGACCGACAAATTTCATGCCGAACGGATGCCGCTCGCTTTTCACATCATTCATGATGACAGTGGACCATTCGTTTACGTGTTCGTCGCGGAGTGTTTCGCGGATCGTACCGATCAATTCCGCTTCGTCGGCGCGGCTTTGGAAATACATTACATGATACCCGAATTGAGTCTTTACAAGTCCGGTATCTCCCGGTTTTCGCGAGGCATCTTCACACCATTCACGGAACGGTTTCACAAATTGAGCACTTTGCGCGGACGAGATATTCTCATAAAGACCGCCATTTGCTGCACTGCCTTGATCCTTGCTTTTTTCCTTAGCAAGTTGAGCAAAAAAGTCTTCTGTCTTATCGCCGGACTTAAAAGTATTCAAAACATCTATCGCTTCTGTTTTCAGCAAATCGTAATCTGCCTGAGTCAACTCTTGCGTACTATCGTGTTCCTCTTTTGAAATCAAAATATGGCGTACGGAATAAGGATGGAAATCGTCTTTTTCACGTGACACAAATTCAACTAGAGTGACGTGTGTGGCGCTTCGAATCACTTTGTGATCGCCTTTTTTGCGTTCGCTGTCGTTCACAAAATCAAAAAGTGTTGTGAGCATGGCAGCCTTTTTCTTGCGTTGAAGAAGTGAGTCTTCGCTTTCAAGAAGTTTCTTGGCTTCCTCTTCCGAAAGCTGATCGCTCACAGCTTCAACAAAGGGTTTCAGGGTCAACGATTCAGCGGCGGTGTTGGCCTTTGCTTCCAGTTCATCAAGCTCTTCAGTGAGCGCATCTCCCTCAAGCGTGCTGTCTTCCGGCTTAAAATCATAAAGGTAATAAGAGAAAAGATCGTAGTCCTCTCGGTGCTCGTCGTAATAAGCGGCGACCTTCTCATCAGAAACGTCTGCCGCCTCGCGGATCGAATTCATATA
>JAAZJV010000290.1 GCA_012800135.1 Clostridiaceae bacterium
AAGATAGAGAATCACCGTTGAGAAAGATAAAGAATTACCGTTTAGCAAGATAGAGAATCACTGTTGAGAAAGATAGAATAGTATACGAGGAAGCGTGATATCTTCGTTGGAGCGCGTCTCATCATTGCGGTTATCTTGGATGAGCTCGAGAAGAAACAAAAGTAGTTGTCTCAAAAATGTAAATAGTGATTTTGCCTAGAAAAATCTTTGCTTGAATAGGATTGGTGTATTTATGAAAAAACGTGGCATCCTCATCTTTGATATTGGCACAAGTGGTGTAAAAGCATGTCTGTTTGACATGGCAGGCGCTGTTACATCGTCTTGCATTGCGGAATATCCAACGAATTATGGTTCCGGAGGAGAAGTAGAGCAGAACCCGGATGACTGGGTTGCCTCTGTCATAAAGGCTTCCTCGCAGATCATGAAGGAGCAAGAGGATGTCTTTGTTGAGTGCATCGGATTTAGCGGGCAAATGATGGGACTTGTCTGCATCGATCGCGATGGACGTGCGATCAGACCATCGCTCATTCATTCCGATCAGCGCTCGAAAGAAGAAGACAAGATCGTCACCCGAAAGATGGATCCCATAGATCTTTACAGGATCACGGGACATTATCCGAGTCCGGCATCGCCTCTTCAAAAACTCATGTGGTTGAAGAGGAATGAACCTCAAAATTACGCGATGACTGAGAAAGTTATAAACGCGAAAGATTATGTCGCTTTAAAATTAACGGGCACCGTCGTTACAGATCATTCCGATGCCAGCTTCACGAACATGTATGACATACATCAAAGAACATGGTCGAAAGAACTGTGCTCGATAGGTGAAATTGATGAAGATAAATTGCCGGACATCGTTGACTCTGCAACGGTGATAGGTACCGTTTGTGCCGATATGGCTAAGAATCTTGGTGTGTCGTCAGGCACTCCCGTTGTCATTGGAGCCGGTGACGGACCTTGTTCTTCCGTCGGATGCGGAGCGTCTGCCATTGGAAAAACATACAATTACATAGGCTCATCATCGTGGATAGTATCGATCCTAAAAGAGCCCGCTGTCGATCCTCAAGGCCGTGTTGAAAACGGTATTCATCCTGCTGGGAACGTGTATCATTCCGGAGGAACGACACAGACAGCCGGTTCGGCCATCCAAAAAATGGTCGATATTCTATATGGCGGCGACTTTCAAGCTTTTGAGAACGACGCGCTAAAATCAAGTCTCGGCGCAAACAGTCTCCAGTTCCTTCCTTATCTGAATGGCGAACGCGTCCCGTTTTGGGATGACGATATTCGCGGAACGATCACAGGCATATCGCTACACACCACCAAAGCAGATCTCGCGCGTGCAGTAATGGAAGGTGTTGCGCTCAATCTAAAGCTGATTATGGACATTATGCGTCAACACTCACCGGTGCAAAATGTCTCGATTTTTGGAGGCGTCACGCGAAGCGACGGTTTCTGCCAAATATTGACCGATTGCTTCGGCCTTCCTGTCGTAAGATTGGCGAACACAGAGAATATTACTTCGTTAGGTGCAATGGTCATCGCAGGTGTTGGTATTGGCGCTTACGACGATTATCTCGTAGCGGAGAAGATGGTTACCGTAGAGCGCGCCTTCACACCGAACGAAGTACTAACCTCCTTCTACGAAGAAAAGGCGAAGTGTTTAGAAGATGCATATAATGCCATCAAATGCTATTACGAACAACGTATTTTTTAGCACCTTGAGGATCTTTTAGTCAGACAAATCGCTAAAGATTATTACGCAAGACACGTTTATTAGCACCTCGATCAATTTTAGCAGCTCGATCCTCACACCGTTTTTGATTCGACCATTAGCAGAAATAGAAACGATCACATTGCGACAATCAAACAGCTCCAAAAATCCTTGACAGTACCCGTTTAAATCTCTCCCTTGACAAGCAACAGGAGGTAAAGGCAGCTCTTGTCGGAAAGACGTCGGAAAGAAACGTTCGTCCCTCCGTTAGACTTACTGCATGACGACCTACTTGCGAAAATATATCTGCGGCAAGAAAGCCCTCGACTATTGGAACGTCCCTAACCTCAGAGGCGTGATCGAACCCGAAAATGCCGAGTTCCCTCTGGAACACGTCATCTTCACCGATCGATCCCTCTACCGACCGCAAGGCATAACGATCCATACCTGCCGCATCAAAGGCGCCGAACACTATACGAAAAAGGATGTCTGTACCCTGCCCCTCGTCTTCCTGCAAGTCGCACTCGAGTACACCATCCATGAACTCATTTACCTCGGACTGCAAATCTGCTCTCACCGGGAGAATAGATCCCCCCTTTGCACCGTACAAGATCTTTATGCCTGCGCCAAGAAACTCAAAGGTCACCGAGGTCGGCAAAAAGCCCTCCGTGCCATCCGCTACCTCGACAACGGCTCACGCTCTCCCATGGAATCCATCCTCTACATGTATCTCCGACTCCCTAATGCCCTAGGAGGCTGCGCCTTTACCGAGATACAACTCAACCGGAAACTCTCCTTGCGTAAATCAGGGAACACCTAC
>JAAZJV010000291.1 GCA_012800135.1 Clostridiaceae bacterium
ACGCGGAAGTTGGCAATTTCTTCATACGGTGTGGTGGGGGATTCTACCCTCAGGTGAAATTATCTTCGCACCAAAAATGTCAAGATGTCGCTCTTTACGCCAAATCTGTGAAGAAAGAAAAGAACACCCGCTGAACGGATGTGATCTTTTTCAGAAACTCCTTGATGCAGTAGATTCACTTCGGGATCACCTTTTCTCGTTGATCGTAGAACTGTTGACCCCTGATTTAATCTTTGTATCATCGGACTCTTCTACCGATGACATGCATCTTTCTCTAGTCACGCTTCCCTTTCCCTGCTTAGCATTGCAGCCTGCTTCCGGATCTTTTCATGACTTGGAGCAACAGACCGCCTCTGATGCGGCATTACTGACAACCTCCGGCTCGGCGCTACGACCTGTCTCAGAAATCGAGACGCAATCGGATGATGACATCGACGAACTGATCGATGATCATAGATTCGACGCTCTTCCGAGCTGGTTCTCATTAATTTTTAATTGGGATGATGAAACGCTTAATGCAAATCGAGCGGCTTGGCATAGTCGATTGCTCGGGAAAAACACCAGACAGATCGGATCTACTGTGAATGCGAAATCTAATATTCTGACGGCGCACCGTCAGAAAGAACATATGGCCTTCTCAGATAGCGATCAAAAGGACCTCGGAAATCGTGCACAAGATCCTGATTTTTCCCGTTCCAAATCCTTCTTTTCTGTTTTAAATCGCCACTCCCAAGAACAGAAAGGCGATCTAAGTAACAGGGGCACTAACATTATGACATCATCTCATCCTTATCTTGCAAAGACGCTCCAAAAACATAAGGAGGAAAGCATCGTGGGATCCTTTTTTAGACGAATATTCGGTTTCACGGATGAGCTATTTGAGGAGGAATCGACTGAAGATCTGGATCTTTCTGAAAATGCGCTCCGTATCGCCTCGCTATCTGAAGGCCTTCCGGGCACACCCGAAGAAGAGCACGGTCGTCACGCGTATATCTTAACCGACGTTTTTCTGATCGGAAGAGATATCCGCAAAGCAGATTTTGCGCTTGACGATCCCGGTGTCAGTCGAATCCACGCTCGCATTACACGGAGCGGCGGTCACTTTTTTATTGAAGATTTAGGATCAAAAAACGGAACGACCATTGACGGTATAAAAATAAAAAGGCACACTGTCCAGCTGTTGCCGGAGATGTGCCGAATTGCGTTTGGAGACGCTGTGTTCTATTTTCGCTCTGACTGACCGATGAGCAGTACCATGACAAAGGTTTTGCTATCGTTACTTCGTCCCGAAGAGGCGATCGCCTGCATCACCCAAACCGGGGACAATGTATGCGTTTTCATCCAAAGCCTCGTCGAGACTGGCGCAGAAGATGGGAATATCCGGATAGTGGCTGTGCATATTTGTGACTCCTTCCGGCGCCGCAATCAAACAAACATACTTAATGTTTTTTATATTTCGCTCTTTTAAGAATCCAATGGCAGCTACCACTGTTCCGCCCGTCGCCAACATCGGGTCAAGTAAGATAACGTCGCGATCTTCGATATCGCTCGGCAGCTTACAATAGTACTCAATGGCTCTAAGTGTTTCAGGATCACGGTACAAACCGATGTGACCGATTTTTGCCATAGGAATGAGATTCGTCATCCCATCAACCATGCCTAGACCGGCACGAAGGATGGGAACAAGTGCTAATTTTTTGCCGTCGATCATTTTCCCTTGAGTTTTCCGCAAGGGCGTCTCGACCTTTACATTCCGAAGCGGTAAATCACGTGTAACTTCGTAACACATGAGCATGGACACTTCAGCAACAAGCTCACGAAATTCTTTGGTACTCGTCTTCTTATCGCGCATCAGCGTTAGTTTGTGCTGGATAAGTGGATGATCCAAAACATAGACATTTTCAAACAATTCCGCTTTTTCTTCACATGAAGCCTTCATGTTAATCTCCCCTTTCGATTTCAGCGATCTGGTCAATCCGTCTTTGATGTCGGCCGCCCTCGAAAGGTTCCTCTAAGAACAGATCGACGAGCGTTAACGCATACGGTGCGGCCAAAACTCGAGCCCCCATTGCTAACATGTTTGCGTTGTTGTGACGCCTTGCCATTTTCGTCATAAACTCATTGGTACAAAGCGCACATCGGATGCCATGTATCTTGTTAGCAGAGATAGAAATCCCGATCCCTGTTCCACAGACAACAATACCGCGTTCACAAGCACCGCTCGCCACCAGGGATGCAGCTTTTTTCGCATAAATGGCATAGTCAACCGACTCTTCCGAGTTTGTACCGGCATCGATGATCTCATGCCCGTTTGCTTGAAGATGTGCAATAATAGCCTGCTTTAGGGAAAATCCGCCATGATCACTGGCAACGACGAGTTTCATTCAAGCCTCCGATTTTTATTTTATTTTACATCATCGATCCATGCCATACAAATATTTTGCTGACAGCAAAATGAATCGAATCTCTTTCAAAAGAACGATCGTTCAGCTAATTGAGCTTACATTCTTTACACAAGCGACTTATATTAACAGAATCCGTAAAAATGTTAATAATGTTGATAACTCTGTGTATAACTTGCACGACAAGGCTTTCTAGATTTCTGGCGGCTGAAACACCTGCAATTAAGGCATTTCAAATTTACATTCTTAGACAAATGAAAACTTAATGTAAAATCTTTGACAAGATAATGACTGATAATCGTCGGTTACGGCGCTTTTTTGAAAAAAAGTGTTTCTTAAGTGTCTATGTGTTGTGGACACGTGAGCGGTCGTCATGACGACGTGAAAGGCGTATCACTTCGGCTTGATTGTATTGCAAATATTGAACATTACGACATAAATATTAGCATTTTTCATGTTTTGAAATATCAAATGACAATCTGATGGAACACGATCTAACATAAGAAGAAACAGTTACTCTCTTTTCGATGATATGGGCAATTCATGATGGATACATCCTTCAGTTATGAAGCGGATGAGTCATAACATCTCGTACGAATAAGACAAAATGTAACCTGTAGCAGGTTAATATGATCCATTTTGGCGCTTTTTTGATATTTTCTTGAGAAGCATGCCGAGAATATTACAAAATCTATCGATATGGATACTTCGGATAATATTCTCGGAAGACGACTAGCCTCTCTTAGAAAAGCGCGAAAGATCAGACAGTTAGATGTCGCGCAATATCTGAACGTCAGCCGTCAGGCGATATCCAAATATGAGTTAGGAACGCGTGAACCGGATTTGGCAACGCTTCTTAAGCTTGCAGAATATTATGGCGTGTCGATGGATTTTCTTCTTGGCCGGAAAGATGAAGATCAAAGTAGCACGCTCGATGAGGTGACGATACAACGTTTCTTAAGCTCACTCGAAGTCGCCGAAAATATTATGGCGCGCAAAACTAAGAATAATAGTGCTAAGGATAATGCTGAATCAACTAAAGATGATGGCACATCCGATCTTACACACTCCTAACATTTCT
>JAAZJV010000331.1 GCA_012800135.1 Clostridiaceae bacterium
AATACTGAAAAAGCTCTTGGCAAAATTACCGTTTATAAAGTCTTTCAGCCGGTAACTCAAGGCAAATCCGGAACACGCCAGAGCCCGCCTGTCTTTACTTTTACACTGACGAAACCGGATGGAACATCAGAAGAATTTACTCTTCAAGCAGGTCAAAACAAGGTCTTTGCAGATCTCCCTTACGGTGAATACATTGTGGAGGAAACAAATTCACAAGGTTTTGTTGCCACATATTCAGATACAGATGATACAAACGGCACGTTTACTGACGGCAAGGTCACCTTAACCATCCTTAAAAAAGATGATTCAGTCACCGTGACCAACACACCAAGTCCAGATGACCAGTTTGTTGATGTGGTAGGGAAGAAGATTTGGTCAGGCGGTCCGGTTGCAGATCACGTCGCTGTAGAAATGTGCCTGAAACGCAATGGCGAACTTATGGATCCACAGCCTGCTTATACGGTATCACCGGCGAGCGGCACGTCAACCGAGTTTACCTATACTTGGACCGGTCTACAAAATTACGATGCCACCGGCGTTCCGTATAAGTATACGATTGACGAGAAAGTGACTCCGAATAAATATGAAAAGACGGTCGATGATGAAACATTGACTGTCACGAATACCTATAAGCCGGAGATTGAAAGCCGTATCGAGGCAAAGAAAAAATGGGTTGACGGACCTACACCTCGTCCGACCATCTACTTTGATCTCTTCAGAATAATTGCAGGCGGAACAGAAGAAAAGGTTGAAGGTGCCGAGACTCGAACCCTTCAGGACGGCACTTCAACTGTCGAGTGGCTGAATCTTCCGAAAGAAGATAACGACGGAAATCTCTACACCTATTACGTCAAGGAAAAGACAACAATAAACGGCACTACATATGGTCCTCCGTTGAACTATGAGCTCAGTAGCGGCGAAGGGACACTGATACTTACCAATAAGTACAAATCGCCAACAGCACCTGTCACAGCTTATAAGTACTGGGTTAATGGGCCGTCAGAACATCCTGACGTCTGGTTCAAGCTTTATCGAAATGTTTCAGGAGGCTTGGTGGAGGAAGTACCCGAAGCCGAGATCAAAAAACTGACCGACGGAACAACAGAAGTGACTTGGACAAATGTTGACCAGACGGACAAAGACGGCAACGCCTATATCTTCAGCGTGAAAGAGTTTATATGGGACGCTGAGGCAGGAGAGTATATTGAGGGGGCACCTGAGAATTATATTCGCAGCGGTGGTTTGGGCACAGCGACACCTCTAAAGGTGACCAATACCTACAAATCACCAGATATTGCGCCGATTACTGCCAAGAAAGCATGGGTAGATGGTCCCGACAATGTACCGGCAATCGGTCTGCGTCTGCATCGCTACCTCGAAGGAGGTTCAGCCAATACGAATCCGGCTGCTGATGCTGTCTCAGGTGCAACGACTGTTTTGATCAACAATAAGACAGATGTAACTGCAACGTGGACTCACTTCCCGGCGACAGATATTAACGGTGTAGCCTATATCAATTATGTCCG
>JAAZJV010000292.1 GCA_012800135.1 Clostridiaceae bacterium
GCCACAACGGATATTGAATATCTTTATCCTTTTGGATGGGGAGAGCTCTGGGGTATAGCGAATAGGACGGACTATGACCTGAAGCAGCACATGGAACATTCACGCCAAGATCTAATGTATTTTGACCCGGAGAAGAACGAGAAATACATCCCATACGTAGTCGAACCATCGCTGGGGGTAGATCGTCTTCTTCTGGCCGTGCTTTCTGATGCATACGAAGAAGAGACACTTGAGGACGGATCGACACGTACGGTCTTGCGTTTCAATCCTGCTCTGGCACCTGTTCAAGTAGCTGTTTTGCCACTTTCGACGAAGTTAGCTTCGGAGGCGGAGAAGGTCTATCACATGCTTATGCAACATGTGATCACCGAATTTGATACGCGACAATCAATTGGAAGACGATATCGCAGGCAGGATGAAATCGGCACGCCGTATGCCGTCACTTTTGACTTTGAATCGCTTGAGGATCAGCATGTCACGGTACGCGAACGCGATTCAATGGAACAGGTTCGACTCCCGATTGCGGAGCTTGAATCCTATTTTGAAGGCAAATTTGACTTGCCGTAATGCTTTGCCGCTTAGGCATATAAGATGTGCGGCGATGACAATTGACTGACTTCGTCTTATTTGAAGAGATGTCTTTTTGCTCGTGCTGCGCAAATAAGGAAAAAGGTTCAACCACAGCGGGTGCAATACTTTCTGTGTTAGGCAAAAATAGAATTAAAGCGCTGTCGAACAAAGTCCGACAGCCATCAAAAATTGTGGAGGAATGTTAATGACAAAGTACGTGTACATGTTTTCCGAAGGCAACGCGACGATGCGCAACCTTCTAGGCGGGAAAGCAGCAAACCTTTCTGAGATGGTGAGACTGGGTCTTCCGGTGCCAAACGGTTTTACGGTCACCACCGAAGCTTGCAACCGCTATTACAGTGACAGCCAAACCATTGCGCCTGAAATTAAAGATCAAATTTTCAGCGCTGTTGTGAAACTGGAAGAAGTAACCGGCAAGGGTTTCGGTGATCCGGAGAAACCGCTTCTCGTCTCTGTGCGCTCGGGTGCGCGCGTGTCGATGCCGGGAATGATGGATACGGTTCTAAACCTCGGTTTTAATGATAGTGTGGCCGAGGGGATGATCCGGCTGACCGACAATCCTAAATTTGTTTATGACAGCTACCGCCGCTTCATCATGATGTTTTCTGACGTCGTGATGGGGATTGATGCGTCACTTTTCGAAGCGGAATTAAGTCGCGTGAAGAGTGAAAAGGGCGTCGAAAACGATATGGATCTTGATGCAGACGATTTCAAAGATATTGTTGCTGCGTTCAAGGCGATCTATGAAGAAAGTTTAAATAGTCCTTTCCCTGACGACGAAAAAGAGCAGCTCATTGCTGCTATTGAAGCTGTTTTCCGCTCTTGGAACAATGAACGCGCGATTTTCTACCGCAAAATGAATAACATTCCTGGTCAGTGGGGTACCGCTGTCAGCATCAACGAGATGGTATACGGTAACATGGGCGAAAACTCGGGCACGGGTGTGGCGTTCTCACGCAATCCGTCCACCGGAGAACATAAACTGTTCGGCGAATACTTGATCAACGCGCAAGGGGAAGACGTCGTGGCGGGTATCCGCACACCTGAACCGATTGCACATCTGAAAGATCAGATGCCTGAGATCTACGCGCAGTTCACGTCGATTGTCAAACAGCTTGAACGCCATTACGGCGATATGCAGGATATTGAGTTTACGATTGAAGACGGTAAGCTCTTTATTCTTCAGACGCGCAACGGAAAACGCACTGCGACAGCCGCGCTTCAGATCGCGGTTGATATGGTGGCAGAAGGTATCATCTCTCGTGAAGAAGCGCTTCTTCGTATTGACCCGGCGCAGCTGGACGCGTTACTCCATCCCATGTTTGATGAAGAAAGCTTGAAAAAGGGCAAGCAGATCGCCAAAGGACTGCCAGCTTCCCCCGGTGCGGCAACGGGTCAAATCGTGTTTACAGCCGATGAGGCGGAGAAGGCGCATGCCGATGGCCGCGAAGTGATTCTTGTACGCGAAGAGACATCTCCTGAGGATATCCAAGGTATGAGCATCGCTGCAGGCATTTTGACTTCACGCGGCGGCATGACCTCTCACGCAGCCGTTGTGGCGCGCGGCATGGGCAAGTCCTGTGTCTCCGGATGTGCTGATCTTGTCATAGATGCCGATGCCGGCACCATGACAGCCGGTGACAAAGTGTATAGCTACGACGATTTCATTTCGATCGACGGCTCTACCGGTATCGTCTATGAAGGTCAGATAGAGACTCGCGAAGCGCAGATGTCCGGCAATTTCCAGACGATTATGTCTTGGGCTGACGAATTCAGCGAACTTCGCGTTCGTACGAATGCCGATACGCCGCACGATGCGCAGGTCGCACGCGACCTCGGTGCTGTCGGAATCGGGTTGACTCGTACGGAGCATATGTTCTTTGAGACAGACCGCATCTTCGCTTTCCGTCAGATGATTGTGTCGCGCGATGAGAAAGCTCGGCGCGAGGCACTGGCGCGTATCCAGCCGATGCAGCAAAACGACTTCCTCGGGCTATTCCGCGCGATGGACGGTCTGCCGGTCATTATCCGCCTGCTCGATCCGCCGCTTCATGAATTCCTGCCGACAAAGGATTCAGAGATCGCTGAGCTTGCGGAAGCGCTCAAAATGGAAGTCTCAGAATTGAAAGCGATCGTGGACAGCCTCCACGAGATCAACCCCATGTTGGGACATCGTGGTTGCCGTCTGGCTATCAGCTATCCCGAAATAGCTGAAATGCAGACGAAAGCCATCATCGGAGCGGCACTTGAAGCGATGCGTGAAGGCGTCGATGTCATTCCTGAAATCATGGTTCCCTTGGTGGGTGATGTTAAGGAACTGGC
>JAAZJV010000293.1 GCA_012800135.1 Clostridiaceae bacterium
TCACGAACCTGAAAATTGTGTTGAAACCGGCTAGTGGTGAAATCGAGGAAGTTGCCATCACCTACGGCACGTTAATTCAGAGCGTCATTTCCTTCTTGCTCGTCGCATTCTTTCTCTTTCTACTCGTGCGCACGGCAAATCGTCTCCGCAGAAGACAAGAAGCTACCCTTGCCGCTGAAAAGGCTGCTGCAGATGAGGAAAAAGAAAAAGAAGAATCTGAGCTTGATTTGCTGAAAGATATCCGCTCGTTGCTTCAAGTAAAATCCGACACCGACCTAAAGAACGAAGACTGACGACATACGTCACATGCATTAAAAAGCGGAACACGTCTTCTGTAGCATGCTCCGCTTTTGTATGTTTCTAGCTTTGTTTAGGGATTCGACGAGTTATTTCTCTGCCGGCGGAACCTCTTCTGTCATGATCACAAATTGAACACTAGCGACGTCTTTGTTTTTGTCTGAGGCGTAGGAGATAATTTCATATCCGTCTCCTGAGAGTTCATCGAGTTTTTTCTGAATGGCCGTCATAAATTTCTCGCGGAGATCTTTCGTTTCCTCCATCAATTTTTGCGCGCCCTCGTCAAACTCGGTGATACCGTCCTCAAAGGGAGTCATTCCTTTATCCTGATATTCGCCAAGACCGCTTTGGAAACGTTCGACACCGTTTACGTAAGCAGACACGCCGCTGCCCGTCTTCGATACACCTTGGGAAAGTGTGCTCCCCGCGTTTTTAAGCGTACTGCCCTGATTGGCGAGCGTGCTTAAACCCTGTTTTATGCTGGCTGATCCTTGGATCAGACCGGGGTTGCCCGCACTGCCCTCAAAACCAGTGAGCAAGCCGCCGATTCCGTCGGTCATATATAGCGTGAGACCTTGATGAAATCCGACCTGCCGGTTGCCCGCTGAATCCGGTACCGGATTGCCTTGTGAATCGTAGACGCCGGCGTATCCGTTCCTTAAGGCCTGAATGCCGTAGTAGAGTTGCGAGTATTGCTCCATCACATCTCCCATCGACGTACCTGCCGAATCAGCTAATGCACGGATACGATCACGGATCGTAACGATTGCGTCATGTATCCCCGGACTATGTGATCCATTGGCGTTCGTCACGCCGTAATAAGCGTTGTCAAGTTGACGAAGACCATCGTAAATCTGTTGCGCACCGGAAACGAGCGCCGGAACACCTGCACTCTGATCTGTCAATCCTGTCAGCGTCGCTTGGAGCAAACTATAGGAGGCCGCATATCCTGCGACAATCCGCGCCATCGTCGTACGATACTGAGTTACTTTTTCAGGATCACCGGTGATCGTTATACCTTCATAAAGAGCCAACACGTCTTCGAACGATGTGACTTCCGGCACCGGGATCTGATCGGCCGCTTGTTTAGCTGCTGCAAGCGAAGTGTTGAGCGTAACAAGACCCTGCCAAAGCTGGTACATGCCGCCGTCAGATTTGCCTATGGCATGAAGGCCGTCGCGGAACTGTTCGGAACCTGCGACTAGTTGATCAAGTTGCGCGAGATCGGCTTCGCTGAAAGACGGCAACTGCCCTGAAATCTCGTCAGGATGCGGCAGTTGAGACGCCAACTCGTTTAATCCGTCACGAATTGATGTCGATGCCTTAATGAGTGTTTGACCTTCGCTGCTCAGCGTCTTCACGCCGGCATGCATTTCCGACAGCCCTTTGTCGAACTGATTGTAGCCAGAAGAAGCCTTTTTGGCACCGTCAACATATTGCGAAACACCGGACGTGTACTGATTCACGCCGCTCTTTAGCTGATTTACGCCGGCAGCAAGTTGCTGGCCGCCGTGCACGAGCTCATAGCTACCCCCTCTTAGTTCATCGAAAGCGCCCATAAGATCGCCGTATCCGGTGCGGAGGCGTTCACTGCCCTCGGCAAAGGCGGCAATGCCTTCGGACAATTCATCAAGCGGAGCAAACTCATCCTCATATATGGAGAGATCGATATTCAAAGACAGAGGGACACCGGCGAAGGTCATCTGACCCATATGGAAATCTTCCACATCGAGCTCAACTTTCATTGTCGTCTCCTGCCCAGGTAACACAATCGATGTAAACTGTTGCGTTGAACCAGCATACGCCAACATGAGATTGTCAGACGCTGAGACAACACGGGCGCAATCGGGATCAATCGGAATGGTGACCTGCAAGGCGTAATGATCAAAGAAGCCGCCCTCAACATCTTTATTTTCGCGTACAGCCAACTCAATGGCCAGACGACCGTTTGCGCCGGAAAGATCTTTTGGCAAATACATATGGTCATCGAGACGGTAGCTGATGATGATCGTCCAAGGAAGCTCTCGCGTTCTCAAGTTGCCTTGATAGTAATAATGGCCTTTATCACAACTTGTAGACACTTTACCGTTTTCGTATGTCAGCGGCTGATCACCGGTGAGCTGAACGACTTTCTCGTAATCACCGTAGTCGACGATGGTCTTTGATTCTGTCGGCTGAAAGTGATTGATGACGTACAGTTGTTCGACTTGTCCTACGGCGTCCAATTTTCCATAAATGACTTCTCTCTTTGCCGAGCCGTCCGTCGGAATCATGATCGGTTTGTTATCGCGCTCCGCTTGAACGAGAGGCGGAACATACGTCACCATTAACGCGGCGATGAGCAGCGCGATCATTGTACACTTCAAAAAATGCAACACTGATCGGCTTCGCGATCCTAAACGATTGGGAGATTTCATGACAAGTCCTCCTGTTGATCCATCTTCAGAGGTGAATATTCTTGACGCCGGCGCCCAGAGGCTCCACGGGGTTTTCTGCGATAAGAATGCTTATCGGGAAGTAATTTTAGTTTCCATGTCGTCTTTTCAA
>JAAZJV010000047.1 GCA_012800135.1 Clostridiaceae bacterium
ATAAAAGAGAATGAAGATGACCGCAGAGCTTGCGGTATCTTCCTAACTGCTAAAGCGACAAAACATTTTAAGGATACGGACGATTATTACACTGATCAGATTTATAACCTCTTCTCTGAATTTTCGGCGGAAGAGATTGATTTGATGTTTACGTTCATCCCAAAACTATTAACAGGAATTCAAAGAATGGATGAAAAAAATGACAAAATCTAAAAAAATATTAATAATCATTGTTGCCCTTATCATCGTACTCTTTCTAGGCTTTAAAATTGTTTCAAACAAGATTACTTCCGATGCCAAAGCGCTTCCCGTTGAGGAAATAGATTTTAGTCAAATCGAGGACGGCCAATACGTCGGCAAATATAAAATTTTCCCTGTAAACGTATCTGTCAAAACAACCGTTCAAAGTGGCAAAATAACGCAAATCGAAATCGTGAAACACTTCAATGGAAAAGGCGCTTCTGCTGAAAATATCGTGGACCGCATTGTAGAAAAGCAAAGTTTAAAGGTGGATATCATTTCTGGCGCAACAGTGTCAAGCATGACCATAATAAAGGCCGTAGAGGATTCTTTGCTTGGTGCAAAAAAGGGTGCAAAACACATAAATTAAACAAGGTTCAGAAAAGCAAAGAGCCCTGTAACCTCGTAGTCACAGGGCTTTCGCGTTTGGCTGCCGATCCAGGATTTGAACCCGGACATGCTGAGTCAGAGTCAGGTGTGCTACCGTTACACTAATCGGCACCGTTTTTCTCCAGCGAAACGCATCATATCACATTTTGCATCGACTAGACAAGGCAATATATCCTGCTACGCCCATAAAATGATCCCGTATCTTTCGATTCGATGTTGCTGACAACCGTCCTGTTGCCTGCGCAGACAGCATTTATTTCAACAAAATAATGCCAACTCAGCATATTTGACTCAACTCTAAAGAAAACACGTGACAATAGTCCCTTTTATCTTTGGCACATCATATATGGTCAGAAACGACACCGTCTTAGCTCAATTGAAAACATTTTCAGCGCACTTTTTACATATCGGGCGATATAACAGCTTGCGGAGGCTTTCTTTCTTGTGCTATGATGATCCGGCATATAGCGCAAGGAGGATTATTATGAGAGTTGCACAGTACATTTTCATTGTGCTCGATCTTATTGCTTGTATAGGTCTTATCATTACCGTCATGTTGCAGGAAAGCAGCGCAAGCGGCGGATTGGACGCATTCGGAGGTCAGTCTAGCGCGGACACTTTTTATGGAACTCAGGGAAAACGTCGAAGCAAAGAGGGCCTTTTGAAGAAGCTGACGACGGTGTTTGCCATCAGCTTTGCGGTCTTCACGATCATTCTTTACGTACTGACAGGCCGTGGCGCTTAAACGACGCGAAATGAACTAACATCACTTCAAACAGGCCGTGATGTGCAAATATTGAAAAAACAACCACATACCGTTTTTTTGAAAAAGAGCTTCGGCTCTTTTTTATTTGTTCGCGCTTTGTTTGAGATCATCGTAGAACACCTTGCTAGGCATCACATTAATTTCATGGCATCAGGAGCCGGAAACGGCTCTGCATAGAAAGACACATGCTTTTTCTACAAATATCCGAAATTTGACCGGAGAAAATCGTCAGCATAAGTTCAGCCGCTGAAAAATCAGCCGCTGAAAAACAAGAATAAACAAGAATAATAATATACAAATCCAACTGTGTGACGTCTTTAAAAGTAGGCTATAATAACCTATTAGAAACAGTGATCCATTATCGGAAACGATGATGAAGCAGGAGATGATGATGTTATGAAGTTGAAGTTTCAATGGCTGGGATTATCACGAGCCATCCACCCCGCCGGCAATAAGCATACGGCGAATCAATCCATTGTTCCTCTCACCGGATTCAAAGAAGTCTCCATCCCTCTTGATATGCAAGTCGGGCCTGGTTGCAAACCAACAGTTGCGAAGGGTGACCATGTCAACATTGGCGACTTAATAGGAGAACCATTGGGACCATGGAGTGTTCCTGTCCATGCAAGCGTATCCGGTAAAGTGACCAAAATCGAAAAACAAATCTTATCCGACGGAGAAAAGACTGAATATGTGACGATTGAATCCGACGGCAAGAATACTGTTTCAGAATCACTATTGCCTCCTGTAGTCTCAGATAAAGAAAGTTTCCTTAAAGCGGTTCGAGATGCCGGACTCGTCGGTCTTGGCGGCGCCGCGTTCCCTACACACATCAAACTCAATCCTCCACCGGGCAAAACCGTTGATACGTTGATCGTAAATGCTGCTGAATGTGAGCCCTACATTACGACGGATCATCGCATCGCTCTAGACTATGCGGACGACGTGATTTATGGCGCACTCGTCACAGCTCATTGGTGCAGTATAGACTCCGTGATCATCGGAACGGAAGACAATAAAAAAGACGCCGCGCGATCACTTGAAGAAGCGGCAAAACGCGCTAAAGAAGGTGAATGTAGCAGCTACTGGCCAAAAAATGGCGTAACCGTCAAAGTACTTCCGACAAGCTACCCGACCGGCGCTGAAAAAGTGCTGATTCACCTTCTTATGGATCGGGTTGTTCCTGAAGGCGGGCTGCCCGCCGACGTCGGCGTCATCGTTCAGAACATCACGACGCTATGCGTCCTCGCACAGAGCCTTAAAACCGGCATGCCGCTCGTCAAAAAAGCGATCACACTTGACGGCAGTGCGGTAAAAAAACCGGGAAATTACGAGGTGCCAATCGGCGCGCCCATTCGTGATGTCATCGAATGTGCTGGCGGCACCGTATCCGAACCGGCAAAAATCATTATGGGCGGTCCGATGATGGGTGTCGCCGTCGACGACATCTCGCGCCCTATCCTAAAAAACAACAACGCCATCTTGATCTTTGATGAGAAGGAGGCGAAACTTCCGAAAGAATCTGCCTGCATTTCTTGCGGTCGCTGCCTGCGCGCCTGCCCCATGAGGCTACAACCCATGAAACTTGATAAGGCGGCGCGTGCCATCAATCCGAATGAGCTGGAGGAGCTGCACGTGATGAACTGCATCGAGTGTGGAAGTTGCACCTACGTCTGCCCCGCTAAACGTTACCTCGTCCAGAATATCCGCAACGGCAAGGCGTATGTCCGCGCCGAGGCGCAGGCCGCGAAAGAAAACGCGAAGAAAGGAGATTCGAACTAATGCTCCACGTATCCGCTTCTCCTCATATCCGCGACAATGTAACGACACAGCGCATTATGCTTCATGTCATTATTGCGCTTATGCCTACGGTGATCGCATCCGGATTCATTTTTGGTTACAGGGCTCCCTTGCTGTTTGCCATCAGTGCTGCAGCTTGTGCCGGATTTGAAGTTTTGTCGCGCATCGCAATGAAGCGCGAACAGACGGTAGGTGATTTGTCAGCTGTTGTGACGGGCCTGCTTCTTGCCGCCAGTCTTCCCGTAGAGACGCCGATCTGGATCATTCTCATCGGCGCTTTCATGGCTGTTGTTTTTGTAAAACAGATGTTCGGCGGCCTTGGCAGCAACTTTGCCAACCCGGCCGTCACGGCGCGCATTATTCTCTCTGTGTCTTTTGCTGGACCGCTTTCAAAATTTTCTGCCCTTCCCCGCTACGCTGCAACGGTCACACCCGGCGTAGCCTTTAAACAGGTGGCAACAACGGGTGCTGACCTCGTTTCCTCGGCGACACCGCTTGGCGTATTAAACAATGCCATCCCGGGAACGCAGGTTCCGTCGACAATGGATCTTTTCCTTGGAAGACATGCCGGCTGTATCGGTGAAGTCTGCATCATCGCCATTCTGATCGGAGGCCTTTATCTTCTAATCACAGGCGTCATCGACATCTGGGCACCCCTTGCATACATAGGCTCTACGGTCGCCTTCGTGGCGCAGTTGGGACAAGATCCTGTCGTCCACCTCTTCTCCGGCGCCCTCATGTTGGCAGCTTTTTTCATGGTTACCGATTACGTCACGACACCTGCTACCATCGTTGGAAAAATTACGTTCGGTGTAGGTGCAGGCATATTAACGGGTCTACTGCGCATATTCAGTGCAATGCCGGAAGGTGTGTCTTACGCCATTTTGCTGATGAATATTTTGACACCGCATATTGAGCGCTGGACTGCGCCAATCACGCTAGGTGCCCGAAAAAAGACACGAAAACAGCAGTCGTAACGCCCGAAAGGAGCGATGCACATGCCACATACTGAGAAAAAAGAAAAAAAGAAAAAACCTTCGACAAACACTCCGCTGATTGAGCGCGGTGCCATGCCTGTAGTTATTTTGACATTGATCTGCACGATTTGCGTCGCCTTGCTCGCGTTAACAGCCAACGTGACAGCCGATGCGCGCGCGAAACAACAACAATGGCTTGAAGATAAGAACAAACGCCTGATCTTCCCGGAGTCGGACACATTCCCGGCAGAATCGCTGGACAGCGTAGGGGCAGGATTGCCCAAAGCTCAAGCTGTCGACTTCACACAGCAGCATCCCGCGGTCAATCAGGTTTTTGCAGCAAAACGAGGAGATGATGTCACTGGTGTTATCATCCAAGCATCAAGCAAAGGCTACGGCGGATCGGTGCCCGTCATGGTCGGCTTCACAGAGAATGGCCTCATCGTCGGCGTTGTTGTCGATGCGTCCACTGAGACGGCAGGCCTTGGTCAGCGCGTAGCGGAATCAAAATTCACCGATCAATTCAAGGGGCTTTCCGTTAACGACACTCTTGACGGTGTTGAAACGATCAGTAGCGCAACAATTTCGTCCCAGTCGGTCATCGCCTCCGTCCGAACTGCGTGCGATGCTTGGCGATCGATACTAGGCAAGGAGGCGAACTGATATGGCAAAGAAGAAATCATCTGGCCGCGAACTTGTCAAGGGCATAATCAAAGAGAATCCGCTTTTTGTCTTGATGCTCGGTACATGCCCCGCGTTGGCAGTCACTACTTCAGCAGCCAACGGGGTTGGGATGGGCATTGCCGCAACGGCAGTCCTCATTCTGTCGAACCTTGTAATCTCACTTCTTCGCAAAATAGTCCCGGATCGCGTTCGAATTCCCGTTTATATCACTGTCATAGCAAGTCTCGTGACAATCCTTCAATTTCTTCTTGAAGCTTACCTGCCGGAGCTCAACAGTTCGCTGGGCATATTTATCCCGTTAATCACGGTCAACTGCATCATTCTTGGACGTGCGGAGGCGTTCGCTCGGAACCATGGACCTTGGCTTTCTGTCTTAGATGGTATAGGCATGGGCATTGGCTTTACGATTGCGTTGCTTTTCATGGGTGGGCTTCGTGAAATTTTGGGATTTGGCACTTTCTTCGACATGCCGGTACCTTGGATCAAAGAAGGCGGTTTTCAGCCGATGATGATATTCGGACTCCCTGCCGGTGGTTTCGCGATCTTCGGACTCATGGTGGCTATTACGAACAGTCTGACCCGGAAGTTTTACAAGCGCCAGCCGCTTGAGACGATGGATCGCGTTCATTATCCAGGGAGCGTAAGCCCCTCGACCGACGCCATCTATGAAGAAACAGAGGTGCAAGACGGTCCTCGTCCTGCACGCACACCGGATCCCGGTTCTGTTCCTGAGGCACTCAAAAAGCCTGGTGCATTGGCCGTGGAAACTCCAGATAAAAAAGATGAAAGCGAGGATGCGAAATGAAAACCTTTTTAATCATTATGCTCAGCATGGTGCTCATTGACAACCTCGTCTTATCGCGCTTTCTTGGCATCTGCTCATTCCTCGGCCTTACAAAAAGCCTAAAAAATGCGATGGGTATGAGCATTGCTGTTATCTTTGTCATGCTGGTCGCCACCGCCGTTACATACCCGATTTACTGGAGCATTTTGGAACCCGTCAACCTCGGTTACCTTCAGACCGTCGTCTTTATCCTAGTTATAGCGGCTGTTGTGCAAGTTCTTGAAGCAATCATCCGTAAGACTTTCCCGCCGCTTTATAACGCAATGGGCATTTACCTGCCACTGATTACGACGAACTGTGCCATCCTAGGAGTCATGCTCATTAACATCCAAGAAGCCTATAGCTTCGGCGACGCCATGATATCGTCTCTCGGAGCTGGAGTAGGCTATACGCTCGCGATGTTCCTCTTCACGGGTGTTCGTGAAAAAATGGAAAAAGCTGATATCCCGCCTTTTTTTGAGGGCCTTCCCTCCACGCTGATGGCGGCATCTATTGTGTCAGTGTCGTTTATGGGCTTCAAAGGCGTTATCGAGAACTTATTTGGTTAAGTTCTCACGATGGATCGGAGAGAAATATGATACTTGAAGTCAACGCCATTCTTATACCAGCCGCTGTCGGAGCGGGAATCGCACTTGTATGCGGTGTAATCATTATCTTAGTTTTCCGTTTCTTCAGCGTAGAAGTCGATCCGCTCGCTGAAACAATGGAGAACATTTTACCCGGTGCAAATTGCGGCGGCTGTGGATATAGCGGCTGTGCAGCATACGCCGTGGCGCTCGCAGACGGAACCGAGAAAAACACAGGACTTTGCACAGCCGGCGGCCAAGAAGTCGCCTCCGCCATTGCCGTCGAACTCGGTGTTACAGCCAAAACCGTCGTCCCCGTCGTCGCCAACGTGTTCTGCCAAGGAACGTGCGATAAAACACACGAACGGTACCATTACACCGGCACACCTCATTGCGCATCCGCCAGCGGTCTCTTTTCAGGCCCCAATTCTTGCACTTACGGATGCCTCGGGTTTGGCGATTGTGTCGCCGTCTGCGAATTTAACGCACTTTATATTGAAGACGGCATTGCCAAAGTCAATCACAATAA
>JAAZJV010000048.1 GCA_012800135.1 Clostridiaceae bacterium
GAACAATGAGCACAATACGTTGTCGGTACTTTTGCGACGCCTGTCCGATGAAACACAGGACATTGAACTCATTCGCTGCCTCTATTTTTATGCGGACGCCCTGACAGAAGAGCTGATCCGTGAATTCGCAGACAATCCTAAGGTCGCTCACTATATGGATATTCCCATACAGCATGCGTCAGATGCGGTACTGAAGAGGATGCGGCGTCGCGAAACAAGTGCAATGATCGAAGAAAAAATCAATTCGATCCGCGACGCTGTTCCGGATATTGTGCTTCGCACGACAGTCATGGTGGGTTTTCCAGGCGAAACTGAAACCGATGTTGAAAGGCTTCTGGATTTTATGCGTTCTATGTGTTTCGACCGATTGGGCTGCTTCATCTATAGCGCGGAGGAAGGTACGCGCGCCGCATCAATGAAGGATCAAGTATCGTCCGACGTCGCTTTTTTGCGTTATAATCGCGTAATGGAGCTCCAACACGACCTTTCACTAGAAAAAAATCGTTCTCGAATTGGCACAGTTGTGCCGGTTTTGCTTGATGGAGTTGACCCTCATGGTATACTCTTTCAAGGTAGAAGTTTTGGCGAGGCGCCGGATATAGATCCGATCATCCGTGTTGCCGCGACTTCTCCCGGTATAGGGATCGGAAGCCGCCCAATGGTACGCATTGTGGATGCCGGAGCATACGATATGACGGGAGTAACGATCGATGAATATAGCCAATAAATTGACACTGTCACGGATTTTATTGATTCCGTTTATTCTGTTCTTTTTGCTGCCTTTGCCGTGGGCAGAGGATTCTGCTTTCTCCAAATTCGTTTTGTCCTCACCGGGACGTACGATCGCCTTTGTTTTGTTTATTATTGCCGCTTTGACCGATGCGTTCGACGGTGTGCTTGCGAGAAAACAGGGTATTGTTTCCGATTTGGGAAAGCTGCTCGATCCGATCGCGGATAAAATTCTGGTGATCAGCGTTTTCACCGCCTTTGTACAGCTAGGTCGCGTGTCTACGTACATATTGACGATTATTGTCGCACGCGAATTGATTGTGACGGGCATTCGTCAGGTCGCGGCAATCAAAGGAACGGTCATCGCGGCGAGCTGGTTTGGCAAGATCAAGACGGTCATACAGATGGCAACGCTTATTGTCCTCATTTTTGAGCCTATCGTCGCTAAATCGCTCGATCCCTCACTTCCATTTTTGGGATACGGCGCGCCGTATTCTTTACCGGGTGATATACTCGTCGCTATATCAACGATCATCACGGTGCTGTCCGGTCTTGATTATGGTGTCAAGAACAAGGAAATCTTTAAAGAAGAGCTGTGAGCACAAACGTTCCTTTTCTAAAAGATGAACCGCCATCGCGAACACTGAGTGTCGCGATCGTGCGATCAATCAATAAATAAACAATGCATGAAATAATTCGTGCCAATGGAGGATAACCATGACACAACAGGAAATTTTTACGAAAGTTCAAACCATTCTCGCTGATCAGCTCAGCGTTGACATCGACTCGATCCAGATGACTTCCAATATTATTGAAGATCTAAATGCTGATTCACTCGATCTGGTTGAGCTTGTGATGTCTATGGAGCAGGAATTTGATCTTTCTATTCCGGATGAGGAAGCGGAGCGCATCCGCACGGTTGGCGACGCTGTCGCTTTTATTCGCCTAAATCTTTAATAGGTCGTTTGGCGTGGCGCCCGATCTTTCCGTTCTTGAAAACCGTATAGGATATGTTGCGCAAGACAAGCGAGGGCTTGTTCTTGCGCTGACACATCCTTCTTTTGCTCATGAAAAACAAGATCGATCTGTCGTTAGCGAGCAGGGCGGTGCCGCACAGCATCATAGTCATCAAACAACATACTTGCCCGATAAAAAATATTCTCCAACTGTACAGATTGAGGATATTATCATTCCTAGGAATGACTCTTTCCATACCCTACAGCACCCGATTGCTCACAATCAGCGTCTTGAATTTTTAGGTGACGCCGTTTTGCAGCTTGCTGTTTCCTCTTATTTTTATCGTTCGTATCCGGAAGCGTCTGAAGGTGAAATGACGCGCTGGCGGACAGAAATCGTTCGAGAAGAGACTCTTGTTCGTGTGGCGAAATCACTTGATCTGGGCGCTTTCTTATTTCTGGGACGCGGTGAATTGCTTTCGGGAGGCACTGACAATCCTTCCAATTTGGCGGACGCCATGGAAGCAGTGTTGGGCGCTATTTACCTAGACGGCGGTTTTCAGGCGGCATCTGAGGTCGTTCTGCGTCTTTTTGAACCTTATTTCAAACAGGTGCTTCAAGACGGATTGTCGCGTGATTTCAAGAGTCGCGTCTATGAATGGGCACAATCGATGTCGGGGATATCAATTTCCTTCCGCGTGTTAGAGGAAACGGGACCTGAGCATGATCGTCGGTTTACAATAGGTCTTTTCGTGAACGATGAGCTTCAGGCGCAAGGTGAAGGACATTCAAAGAAAGACGCCGAGCAACAGGCATCGCGCAATTTTATGATTCATAAGTTAGAAACGGAATGAGATTAGCATGCTGAAGTCAGTAGAAATTCAAGGATTTAAATCTTTTCCGGATCCGACATTGATTGAATTTCACGATGGTATCACGGCCGTTGTAGGTCCTAATGGCGCAGGCAAATCAAATATCGCCGATGCGATACGCTGGGTGCTGGGTGAACAAAGCGCCAAAACGTTGCGTGGCAGTCGAATGGAAGATGTGGTGTTCAACGGTACGGCGCAACGCCGGCCTGTCAGCTTCGCGGAAGTGACGCTAACCTTGGATAATCAATCAGGCATCCTTCCGATCGATTATAAGACTGTTTCCATTACGCGCCGTTATTTTCGTTCAGGTGAAAGCGTATATATGATCAACAAAACGCCTTGTCGCCTTAAAGATATTACCCGTTTAATCATGGATACCGGCATTGGCGTTGAAGGTTATTCTATTGTCGGTCAAGGTCGTGTAAATGAGATTTTGAGCGGCAATCCGGATGATCGCCGCGCCATTTTTGAAGAGGCGTCCGGTATTGGATTGTACAGGTCTCGCAAAGTGGATTCACTTCGTCGACTTGAACGAAGTGAGCAAAATCTTGTGCGTGTCGACGATATCTTGAATGAGTTGCACCAGCGTGAAGTTCCGCTCCGAAAACAGGCGGAAGATGCTAGGCACCATCTTGAACTGCGCAACCGTTATCGCGATATTGATGTCACCCTGACATTGAAACAACTTGAGAAGTATGAGCTTGAACGCGCCAAAGGTGAAGATGACGAGACTATTCTCCATCTTGATCTCGAAGAAGCAAGGAAAGAGCGGGATGAGATCCGTCTGGCACACCGTGCGGCCATCGATCGCAGCGCCGCGCTTGACGAAGCGCTTGAAGAAACGCAAGCGGCCATCGCCGCATTTTCAGTAGAAAAAACGCAGTTAGCCGGAGAGGACGCGCTCCTTCGAGAAAAACTTGAATCTTCAAAGGCGACGTCACAGCGGCTTCTCGAAGAAAAAAATCGTCTGATGGTTCGCCTTGTAGCGGTAGATCAGGAAATGGCGGA
>JAAZJV010000294.1 GCA_012800135.1 Clostridiaceae bacterium
CCTTGACTTTTCGGCAAGTTCCATGTAGTATCAGTTTCGCGTCGGGGTGTGGCTCAGGTGGTAGAGCGCTTGGTTCGGGACCAAGAGGCCGCAAGTTCAAGTCTTGTCACTCCGACCAAGACTTTGCCGCTGGAATCCTGTCGTTTCAGCGGCTTTTCTTATCTTTTTTTTCTTGAAAGATCGTATTGATTTCACCAAGCGAAAAAGTGCTGGCGGAGATGGCGATGACGCCGCCTTCCAATGCTTCTATGACATCTTGCGGTGTTTTAATGAGGCCTCCTGCGATCACCGGACGACGGACAATTTGCGCGACCTCTCGAAAATGGCTTGTAACAATGCCCGGCAGGACTTCCACCAAGTCGGGTTCACACTGACTGATCGTATGTTTGACGTTGTCTAACGCCATGGAATCCAATAGAAAAAAGCGAAGGATGGTGAATAAACCCAGTTCCTTACCCCGCTTCAAAAGTTTAGGGCGTGTAGAGATGATACCATCCGCGTCGACTTCCTTTTTTATATATTCGACTACGATCTCACGCGGAGCGAATCCGTCGATTAAATCAATATGCACGATGGCAATTTTATCGCGTTCATGGATTTTCTTTACGATGTGTGGCAGTGTGCAAATATTGCCGGATAGAATGAAGATGACATCATGATTGCCTCCAAGAAAATAATCGAGGCGAGCAGTATCTTTTACAGCAAGGATGACGGGTGAGCGCTCAATGCGTTCAAGGATGGAAAGAGGTTGCATGAAGGCCTTACCTTTCGTCAACGTTGGTCGGCTTCCTAATAATTCGTTTGTTCGTCAATAGCGACAAATAAACGGAAAAATATGATTAACATGTGTTCATTATATCAGTAGTTTGTCATATTGTATATCGTCATAGAAATACTTGAATAGTCGTTTTTGATTGAGCAAGGTTTCTGATATTAAGAAGAATTGCTTATATAATACTCATATTACCTAGTTAGCGGAGAAAACTTGTCGTCTTCGGAATTCACAGGCGGTACAGTTCGATTTGTCGTTCAATTTATGTGATGATATGGTCAAAATAGCCAAAATAGGTCCTTGAAAAAAGGTGCGTTAAGTGATAAAATCATAAATACGAAGATTCGTGAGATTTGGGAGCAGAGAATTTTCCGTCAGTATGTTTGGTTGCCTTATTGCAGTCGCAATCGGTAAGTTGTTCATCGTTATTGACGGCCGTTTTGCTAATTCTTTTTCAATCAACGGCCAGAAAACTGACTAGAAGTGCGTACCATCGTTGGATATGTAGCAGTATTCACAGTGTAGTCGCGTCCCGTCAATCCTCTTACCGACGACATGAGTTAGGCGTTTTAGCTATCTGCTTTGCAGGTGCAAGTCTGTTGGAGGGGACGTTTGATGTTCGATGTTGCCATTATAGGCGCCGGTGTGTCTGGCAGCGCATTAGCCTATGAACTCTCTCGTTTTCACTTAGATGTTGTTGTTCTTGAGAAAGAAAATGACGTCTCGCTCGGCGCGTCTCGCGCCAATACCGCTATCGTACATGGCGGATATGATCCGCCGCCCGATACTCTGATGGGGCATCTTAATGTAGATGGTGCCCGGATGTGTATGGAGCTTGTAGATCGGCTGGATGTCGAGTTTAGAAAAACGGGATCTTTAATTGTCGCTTTTGATGAAGAAGACATGAAAGAGGTAAACAATCTTTACAATCGAGGTTTGCAAAACGGTGTGCCGTCGATGGAGATTCTGGATGGTAAAGAGGTTTCCCGACGGGAACCTAATCTTTCTAAAGAGATTATCGGGGCTCTTTGGGTGCCAGAATCCGGTGTTATTAATCCTTGGGAATTTACTCTAGCCATGATGGAGGTTGCCGTTCGCGAGGGTGTCGAACTCAAATTATGTGAGAAGGTGACCGGTCTGAGAAAACAAG
>JAAZJV010000295.1 GCA_012800135.1 Clostridiaceae bacterium
ATCACATCAAAACCGTATGTATTTTTTTGTCATGATTTTTTCCCGCATCACATCCAATAACACGTGCCTTTAGTCTCTTTTTTTTTACGTGATTTGACACCTTTGGTGACGCGCGTACTTTTGTTTTTCTTGCATGACTTTATGTCTTTTGCAATGTGCGTCCTTTTGGGGCGCTTGTTTTCGACAAATTGACAGCTAACAGGAACTAAAGCGAGGTAAAAGGTCGCGGGGGCGCTGTTTTTTTGTGGCGAACTAAAGCAAAGAAGAAAGGTTGGTTTGCCATGAAACAACAAATGAAACGGAAAAACAGGAAGAAAACACGCATCGTTCTGACCATATGGATTGTCGCGCTGATTTTTGTGATAGCGATATCCAATATAAATCGACAAGATGTGGTCGCCTACTGCAAAAATCCGGCGTACGGCATCAGACAAATGGAAGAAATTGATGCTTCTGACGTTGAAACATCAAGGGATCGTATCATCGATGCCGCCAGAGAGGTCGTCAAACGTTCAGCGAGCAACTATGGAGGTAACGTCGGCGGCGTAGAACGGCCCACGAATTTTGTCTTGCAAAACACTGTTTATTACAAATGGTATGGCTACCAAGACGATGTGACGAACCACCAGTTCGATCTTTCCTGCGTCAATCAGACGACTCACATCATCTATCAGTCTACCGCGACAAAGAGGCGTGTCGACATCGATTGGGTGGCAGGTGAATGGTCTAACGGCGGTTGGACGGTCGGGCGTTGGCAAGATGTCTCGCATCAGGATTTGCTAAGCAACAGTTACAGTTACTACGTGACCAATGGAGTGGTGTTTCAGCAACTGGCAGTTGACCGTTTTTGGGAAGAAATCAGGCAATATCCGAAACTTTACGATGTTAGGCGGTACGAAGTATTACGACAGCAGAACTTTGACAAATCTCAAGTGCGTATGGGAGATGTGCTGTTTACCGGTTATCAGCAGGCGGATGGGAACATTAACCGCATGCACTGCATGTTCGTCATCGGCAAGCTTTCCGCCGAAGAAAAGGAAGGATTCGTTTTTGACGAGGCCTGTCCCTGGCATGAGGACAAAATGTTCATGGCATCGACCGGTCCCGAGAAGAACGGCAGATTGGTTTATACGGATCTCCTTGATACGCCGTTTGCAGGCGATCCTGGGAAAGGTTATTACGTTTACGCCGTCGCACGGCCTCTGTTTATGCCTCAACCGTTGTACGGCGGTTTTATGATTAAGAAAATCGGTTCGGACGGAGCAGCGCTTGCAGGTGCGGAATTTGACCTCATTGATGAAGACGGGGTGACGTGCCTTCACATTGCTGTGCCTCAGGCCGGCTACACCTCCGAGATGAACCTTTTTCCGGGTAACTATACCCTTGTTGAAACAAAATCGCCAGAAGGCTGTGTGCCTGACTCCACGCCATACCCTCTAACGATCACTGAAAACGCGACCAACCGTGTTTACTGGGATAATCCGATTACAAACGAAAGAATAACAGGATACATTAAAATCGTTAAAACAGATGAAAAGGGCGCACCGATTGCCGGAGCCACATTTGATATTCTTAAAAGCTCAGCTGTTATAGAGACACTCACTACAAATGATTCGGGCGAAGCCTCGACACGAGGTCTTCCTTTAGGAACATATGCCGTCCAAGAGACGTATGTACCGTTACCTTATCAGTTGAAAGAGGATATTTACACTGTCCCTATCACGGAACACGGTAAGACGGAGATACTCAATGTTCAAAATGAGAAGATTAAAGTTAGCTTGTCCGTCATCAAAAAAGAAGCAATAACCGGCGGACCGCTTCCCGGCGCTCATCTTCAAGTAATCCATGAAGCAACCGGCGATCTGATCGACGAGTGGATATCCAGTGATATAACACACCTTCTTCGTGATCTAATACTAGGAGAGACGTATATTCTCCGCGAAATCAAGCCAGCCGAAGGCTATGTTCTCGCAGAAGACATCCTATTCACTGTCGAAGGGACAGAAAAGGCGCAGAACGTGACGATGTATAACGATAGGACTCGAGCCAAGATCCTTAAACAGGACACGGAGACAAACACGCCCCTCTCGGGTGTCGAGTTTTCCCTTTATCGTGCTGTAGACGGCGAAGCGGAGGCTCCTTTATCGTTCAGGTTAATTGATGGCGTTTATGTCTACGATCCGGAAGGAAATATAACCTCGCTTATTACGAATGACGACGGCCAAATTGTGATCGAAAAGATTCCCGTAGGCGATTACTACTGTCAAGAGACAAAATCGCCAGAAG
>JAAZJV010000296.1 GCA_012800135.1 Clostridiaceae bacterium
CTTCTCAAGTCGGGGAACTTGCATAACCGAAGTGTAGTTGAATTGCTTCATCAGCTCATCGACGACTTCATTTTTGTAGTGATCATAAAGTCTGCTCATGCGTCACCCTTCTTTCCTTCGTCGCTACCGCCCGACTTTTTAGCATTTTTCCGCACAACTGAAATGGTTTCGTTGCAGGCTTTGCAAAAACGCACTTTCCGGTTGTCGTCTTCAAAACGATATCCTGTCTTGGACGGACGCTTGCAATGCGGGCACACGAGCATTACATTCGATGCATCGATTGGCATCTCCTGACGGATGATGCCGCCTTGTTGCGTCCTTGAGCGCGGTTTGACGTGGCGTGTCGCTATGTTGACACCTTGTACGATGACGCGGCCTGTTTTCGGAAAGCAGGCGATGATTTTGCCTGTCTTGCCGGTATCTTTGCCTGTCAGCACGTAGACTTGGTCATCCACGCGAACATGTATTTTATGCGTCATTCTATCCTCCTTGCCCATTACAGCACTTCAGGCGCAAGAGAAAGAATTTTCATGTAATTCTTCTCGCGCAGCTCGCGGGCGATGGGCCCGAAAATACGCGTTCCTACCGGGTTACCTTCGTCATTCAGAACAACGGCCGCATTTTCATCAAAACGAATCACGGAACCGTCTGCGCGACGAACGCCGTATTTTGTCCGAACGACGACCGCTTTCACAATATCGCTTTTTTTGACTGCTCCGCCCGGTGTCGCTTCTTTTACCGCACACACGATGACATCGCCGATATGAGCATAACGTCTGCCGGTACCGCCGAGAACCTTAATGCACATAAGGCTTCTCGCGCCGGAGTTATCTGCTGATTTAAGACGAGATTGTACCTGAATCATAGATTTATTTCTCCTTCTATTTAAAAGATGCCTTACTGAGCCTTTTCGACGATCTCAACAAGACGCCAGCGCTTTTCGCGGCTTAAAGGTCGCGTCTCCATAATTCGGACGCGGTCGCCGACGCGGCAGTCATTATTCTCATCGTGCGCCTTCATCTTGACGGTGCGTTTCAGGTATTTTTTATAAAGCGGATGACGAATGTGCTCCGTGATGGCCACGACAATCGTCTTGTCCATCTTGTCGCTTACAACCACGCCTGTACGCTGTTTTCTTTGATTTCTCTCGCTCATGGTTATCCCCTCACTTAATTCGAAACCGCTTCAAGCTCATGCTGACGCATCACCGTTTTGACACGCGCGATATCGCGCCGCACACGTTTCAGCTCCATAGGATTGGCAAGCTGGTTCGTCGCATGCTGAAAACGCAGTTTGAACAGTTCTTCTTTTAGGGCTTGAAGTTCATTTTCAAGTTCGGTCTGGTTTTTTTCACGTAGTTCGTATGCTTTCATCATCAGACCTCCTTTTCTTCCTCTTCGACATCTGTATCAGCCGATTCAACAGACGCATCCGCCGCTTCAACATCACCCTCGAGAGCTTCAGCATCGAGCACAACATCTTCGGGCTCGTCAAAGACTTGAACTTCAGCGAATCTTTCAAACTCTTCTTGCGAAAGTTTGCGCTCGCTCTTAACAAATTTCACCTTGCACGGAAGCTTATGAGAAGCCAGACGAAGGGCTTCACGCGCTCTTTCTTCTGTGACGCCGGCGACCTCAAAGAGGACACGCCCGGGTTTTACAACTGCGACCCAATATTCCGGGGAACCTTTCCCTTTGCCCATGCGTGTTTCAGCCGGTTTCTTGGAAACCGGTTTGTCGGGAAAGACTTTAATCCATACCGTTCCACCACGACGAAAATGACGGTTGATCGCGACACGGGCGGCCTCAATCTGGTTGCCTGTGATCCAACAAGGTTCTTCAGCGGCCATACCATACTGACCGTAAGTCACCTTATTGCCGCGGAGCGCTTTTCCTTTCATGCGTCCGCGATGCTGTTTTCTGCGTTTAACGCGTCTAGGCATCAACATCGGCTCTTCCCTCCTTCAAGTTGGATTTAGCCGCGACATTTTTCGCCGCGAGGACTTCACCCTTGTAAATCCACACCTTCACACCGATTTTTCCATACGCAGTGTTGGCTTCGGCAAATCCATAGTCAATATCGGCCCTCAGCGTATGAAGGGGAATCGTTCCCTCATGAAATTGTTCACTACGAGCAATTTCCGCGCCGCCGAGTCGTCCGGAGACCATCGTTTTAATCCCGCGGGCTCCATTTTTCATGGCGCGGCCGATGGCCTGTTTCATCGCACGACGGAACCCGATGCGTTCCTCTAACTGGCTGGCGATGTTTTCCGCAACAAGCTGCGCTTCGCAGTCAACGTTGCGGACTTCTTTCACGTTGATAAAGAACGTGCGACCAAATTTCTTAACAAGTTTTTTCTTTAGCGACTCAATTTCCGAACCGCCTCGACCGATGATGATACCCGGCTTTCCCGTTGTGATGGTAATCGTCGTCTTATCATCGCCTAGACGTTCAATCTCAATTCGAGAAACGCCGGCACGTCCGGTCTCCTTTTTTACAAAGTCGCGAATGCGCTTATCCTCGACCAAGTAGCGGGCGTAGTCTTTTTTGTTCGCGTACCAGCGAGAGTCCCAGTCCTTGATCACGCCCACACGCAAACCGTGCGGATTAACTTTCTGACCCATTTTTTAGACCTCCTACTCCCTTTCTTTCAGTACGACATTAATGTGGCAGGAACGCTTCAGAATCCATGTTGCCTGACCGCGTGCACGCGCACGTATGCGCTTCATTGTCGGCGCTTGAGATGCCGTGCATGACGCGACATAAAGCTGATCTGCATTTAAACCGTTATTATTCACCGCATTGGCTTCTGCTGATTTTAGAAGTTTCAAGAGCGGTTCTTTTGCCCTATGAGGTGAATAATTTAGTATGGCGTACGCTTCTTCAAGCGGTTTTCCAACAATAAGCTGAATGACGTTATTCACTTTACGCGGATTCATGCGGACATATTTAACTGTCGCTTTTCCCTGATCGCGTCCAATGCCAAGCGCTTTGCGTTCTTTTTTCGTCAGGACACGTAATTTTGCATTACGGCGACGCGGCTTCGCATATTCTGCGAGAATCTCGTCGCGACGCTCATCCAATTCCTGTTTGCTCATGACTTTTCGAGACACAGCTATTTACCTCCTCCGGCTCATCTAAACCTGGCACGCTTTTCAGAGGATGC
>JAAZJV010000006.1 GCA_012800135.1 Clostridiaceae bacterium
AAAAGATAATAATCGGCGTTCTCAATCGCATTTTCTTGTTCTTTTTCGTCGCTGCTCAATAATTTTTCAAGAAACGTGCTACGGTGCACATTTTCACGATCGACGAGCGTGATACGATTCAGAATGTCGAGCGCAATCAGGGACGTCGCAGATTCAAGGACAAATAGATCGCGCTGACGGATCATGTGATTCGTATCCCACAGGTAAATAACTCCATAGCGCATATTGTCATAGTAAATAGGAATCGAGTAACGAATGATTTTTGTATTGCCGACGCGCGCCGAACGACCGGTCACATCAGGCTCTACAGAGGGAGCCCTAGAAAAGACATTGGCGATGAGGCGATTGTAATCATCTACAATTTGAGCTTCTTTCTTGGGATCGGGACAATAGAAATAGGAATCACGAAATACTTCATCGCAGATGACGACAGGCGATCTGCTGATTTGATAAATCTGTTCAGCGATTGCCTTCATTCCGCCGTGACGGAGCATGATATCGCGCACGCGATTATTGAAGTCGAAGATTTGTTTCAATGTCCGCGTCTGTTCGCCGATAATCTTATTAAAAATGGCTTTGATAAGATCGCCATACGGAACGTCAACAGGAATACTGATAATCGGAAAATCGATTTCATTTGCGATGCTAAGCACGCGCGCAGGAACTTCGGTGATATAGCGATGTGTCTTTATTCCGATGCCGCATACTTTTTTGTTCTTTAATTCTGGAATCATGCGTTCAAGCGCGCTAATATCATCACTAAATGTGTAAGCTGTCGTCAGAAGAAACTCGCCCGGACGAACCCAGTCTACAATGTCAGGAACCTCAATGACATTGACTGATACAATGCTATTGTGAAGACCTTTCTCTCCTGCCAAGACTTCTGCACCTTGCATCATAGGAATAGAAAGAATGTCACCTAGCTGAATATCGAAACGATTGTCTGCAGTCATCACATCACTCCTTACTATGATTTTATACAAAAACGATTCGAATTGAATTAGTTTTAGTTGCCAGTGTTTTGTTCATTATACCACTAAAGCATGTATAACAGCAACAATGTTATTGCTTATTCATGCTGCAAAACTCATCAAAACGTACTAAATGCCTTTATTCTCTTTAATTTCCTTTATGATTCTCAAAAATGTGGTAATTAAATGCGCCATATTCAGCTAAAGCACAAAAAATAATTACCATTGCCAACGCAGCGTTCTTGAGAAAAGGGTTGAGATAATAACACTAATTTTGTATTATCTTATAAATGGCGGTCAATGTTTTGTGTATATTTTGTAACGTAAAACAACGTGACAATAGCATAAACGTGTTAAAATTGACCTTATAAGAGGAGATTGCTTTGGTTAAATTGCTGAATCTGGGCACCGAGGTGAATGGTTTTATCAGTTTATCTAAAAATTAGAGGCAATCCATGACTTACAGGCTGTAGTGCAACACTGCACAAAGAAGGAGGTTTCTGTGCTAAGTCAATTTGATTATATCAAACCGCTTGTGCTTGACGACGCGCTCACGTTCCTCGCGGAACATGAGCAGACGTATATTTTAGCCGGCGGAACAGACCTGATCATCATGCTGAATAAGAACATGATCGATGCCAAATATATCTTGGATATAAAACATATCCCGGATCTCGATGTGTTTAAATTCACAGAAGGTGAAGGTCTGGAAATCGGCGCGAATGTTACCGTCAATGAGTTGGCGGAATGCGATCTTGTCCAAACGAAGTATAAGGCGCTTTACGAAGCTGCCTCTGTTTTGGCGACCGAACAGCTTCGCAACCGCGCCACACTGGTTGGCAACATCTGTAATGCATCACCCGGAGCGGATCTTCC
>JAAZJV010000049.1 GCA_012800135.1 Clostridiaceae bacterium
CCGTTGGAAATCACTGCTATTCGGCCGTCATCTTCAATGGGTATGTACAAAAAATTAAAGCGCCGCGCTTCTTTGATCAAAGGATTCTCGGTCATTTTGTCGCGATACTCGGAAAGTATCGGGAAACGATCAACTGAACTTTCATCCACCTCCATCTTTGCATCCAAAGCAATGAGTTCTCCATTCTCAGTAACGACAAGAGGGTTGATTTCAACCAACAATGACGAATAGCCCAGAAAAATCGCGTATATTTTCTTTATTAATCGGCTCAGACTATCCACATACGACATCGGCAGTCCCGCCGTCGAGACAATATACCTTATGGTGTAATCTTCCAAATCCCTCAGGGGGTTGATTGCAGACCGAATGATTTTTTCCGGATGGAGACGTGCGTTCTCTTCGATATCAATGCCTCCCGCGGTTGAAAAAATCAGCATAGGAGATTTGTTTTCCCGGTTCAGCATGATCGAGAGATACCACTCATCCCGATATATAGCTTTCTCAACTAGGAGGACATCATCGATTTGATATCCGCCGATTTTTCCCTTCAGCAAACTTTCGCTTTCCTCGATCATCTGTTCCAAATTATCGACAAAGCGAATGCCCCCTGATTTGCCCCGTCCGCCAATAGGCACCTGGGCCTTAAGTACAGCCGGGAATTTAATCCCGGCTTTCTGAATTTTTTCTCGTACTCTGTCTGCGCCACAAATAAAATCGGCTGACGAAAACAGGCAGGAAGGCATCGTTGGTACCCCATATTGCGCAAATATGTCTTTAGCAACATGCTCCGGCAGTCTCATTCGACACCCCAAATCTCTTCGTCAGACGGTTCTGTCGCTCCCGGACGCAAGGAGGCAATACGGCTGACATTAAAAAGATGACGCCAACTCAGATTCTCACTAATTGAATTGTTCCCCCAACTTCCGCAACCTAATGTTGTAGTAGCTGCCAGACTGTTGAAAAAACTACCTCCGTTAGCCGTGGCACAAATCTGATTAAGCAAAAATCTTGAGGCCGGCAATTTCTGTGCCGCGTAGTTGATGTTGTCTCTATTGTGCGAATGTATGCAGACACTGTGTCCTTTACCTGTGGTTAGTAAGTTTTCATTGGCAATGTTCACGCCTTCAGCCCAAGTATCATAGGCATACGCCACCAAAACAGGACACATTTTTTCTTTAGCCAGTGGTTCCTCCATCCCGTACTTGTCACCTTTTACGAGTAAAATTTTTGTGTCTTCGGGAACTGAAATTCCGGCGATTTGCGCAACGATGAAAGCTGATTTCCCAACACACTTTTTATTCATTATTCCGTTTGGAAACAGCGCATCTCGAATAGCATTAATTTCTTCCGGCGCATCGATATAATGCGCTCCCGAACGGATAAATTCAGCCACTATTTCGTCGTACTTTTGACGCGGCATAATAGCCGTTTGTTCACCGGAACATATAATCCCATTATCGAAACGACGACCTTCGATAATCATCGGAACGGCTTGTTTTACATCTACGTCAAGGTCTATCAGGCATTGCACATTGCCGGCACCGACTCCGAAAGCCGGCTTGCCGCTGGAGTAGGCCGCACGTACCATCCCCGCTCCTCCCGTAGAGATACAGACATCGCACAA
>JAAZJV010000297.1 GCA_012800135.1 Clostridiaceae bacterium
ATCGCGTGGCAACGCTCCTCAGAATGACCCCGCCTGATTAATACGACTCCGTTTGTGTGCGGCGTCGTCTAAGTTCTGCCAAAAGGTCTTCGAGAGGAATGCCGGTGACAGCAAAGAGCACAATCAAATGATAGATAAGATCTGCGCTTTCGCCGACGATATCGGATGTATGCCCGTTCTTTGCGGCGACAATCACCTGTACCGCCTGCTCTCCAAACTTCTTGACAATTTTGTCGAGCCCCCGACCCAATAGATAGTTTGTGTAAGATCCGGGAACCGGATGGCGTGCCCGATCTAATACAACGGCGTAAATCTCTTCTAATATTGATTCATTTACATCTGACATACTCTACTCCTCTATCGCATTTGACATTTATCCCATATTCTGCTACATAAATTTAATTTAAAGCAATAATAGCTTGACACGCTTGTTTCATGGTGATAGAATTTGCTCACTGAATAAGTAAAAATACATTTTTACTTCTCCAATTGACAGACGATCTGCCCCCCTCTTGATCGTCTGTCTTTCTTTATCTTCAATTATCGCACTAATAATACTAATTGACTTTATAATTATTCATTTTTAAATATTCTATCAGATAATATGCCGTCGGAAAGCCGCGTAAATCAAAAGTCACTGTCTTGTTTTGTCAAGGTACAAAAAGTCTCGGGACGCGCTCGGAAATACCACAGAACAGTTCATAATCGATCGTTCCGCAAAGGCTTGCGACGTCACTTGCAGCACGATGCGTGAAAGAATCTTTTCCGAAGAACATCATGGCATCGCCCGGCTTAATGTCCGGAAGACCTGTAATATCGACGATGCAGTGATCCATGCAAACCGCGCCGCGAATGGGGCAGTCGTAACCGCGATAAATCAGACTTCCTTGATTGGACAGCGCGCGAGGAAGTCCGTCAGCATAGCCCATAGCGACGACGGCAAGCCGCGTAGGCTTGAGAGCAACCCAGGTGCCGCCGTAACTGACGCGAGCACCTTCTTCGATATCACGAATTTGTTCAATTCGCGCTTTTACCGTCATCACCGGAAGAAGACCGCACTCAATGTCCGACACTGAACGAAGTTTGCCTCCATAAAGGGCAAGACCGGGACGCACATAATCGTCATCGCCATCAGGCGGCAACAAAATCGTGCTGCTGTTAGAGATGTGGCGCGCAACACGCGGGAAACCGAGCGCCTCCGCTTGTGACAACGTCTCATTAAACAAGCGGCGCTGTCTTTCGGTATAGACGAGATCTTCACCTGAGGATGCAAAATGCGTGTATACGCCGCGCACATCGAGCGACTCAAATGTCGTCGCCTTCATCATCGCTTCAGCTGTACACGCCTGATGGTCCGGATCCGTCGGAAAACCCAGTCGCGCTAATCCTGTATCAAGCTTCACATGGATGGCTAGCGGAGGACCGCCCGCTTTCTCCGACGCAATCGCAAAACCTTGAATGTCGTCGTCGGAAACGACCGTCTGCATGAGGTTGTGTTTTTTGAGATCAGGAGTAAAGCAAGGGTCCGTCGTTCCAAGGATCAGAATGGACACATCAGGACAAGATGCTCGAAGGGATACTGCTTCATCGATCGTTGCGACCGTAAAGATTTTGACGCCGGCTTTTTCAAGAAATGGGGCGACAAGATTCATGCCGTGCCCATACGCATTCGCCTTGACGACGGCGACAATCTGATCGATAGCTTTTCCTGATCGATTCGCAATTACGCGAAGATTATTTAAAAGCGCCTGCTTAGAAATTTCAGCCCATGCTCTTTTTGTTTCATGAGGATTCTTTTTTTCCACAGTAGACATGATTTCTGTTTAGAGAGTCTCCTTGTTTGATTGTTTCGTCGACCGTTAAACAAATCGCTTCGTGACGTAAGGTGATGTAGCCGCGTGCATTAGTGAACGGTAATCCAGCGAAAAATCAAGGATATCACCAACTTCGACATCACGCACCGCATGTGTGACGTCGAGCAGCAAAAGGTCACTCGAATCACCAAGATAACGGATGTTGCTGTCGCGGATAAAAAGACGCTCACAAGGTACGTCTTGATCACCGATGGCAAGAATGGCGCGCCAGATGTTCCCATAGTCTTCAAATTCGGGAACAACATTGAATGCATTGGCACCGATAATGCCGCGGGGCACCGACGGTTTTCGCCTTAATTCGACGACTTCCGCCCTGAGCGTAAACACATCCTCATAAAGTCCGGGAACACCTTTGCCGTAAGACGTTTCGCGTCCGATCAGGAACGCTTCACCAACGCGAAGGTGATTAATACCTTCCGGTATCGTACCGTCGATCAACATGTGTAATGAACCGGAGTTGCCGCCTGAAACGATAGGAAGACGAACGGAAAATTGGCTGCGGATAGACTGCGCCAGATTCACAAGTTTCGTAAGTTGCAAAGGCTCCGGGATGATGCCGCCGTAGCAATTGAAATTGGCACCGATACCGGCAAGCCAGACGCCGGGAAGTTGTATAACCTGTCCGGCAACTTCCATCATCTCATCGAGCAGGAATCCTTCACGAAGATCACCCATCTCGACCATGAGGATGACGCCGTGCTTTGCGTCGATCGCCATCGCTGCATCAGAGAGAGCAGCGATGACATTGAGATCAGAATTGAGACTTAAATCAGCATACCGTACCACGTTTTTCACTTCCGACATCATCGGGATTCGGACGAGCATGTGAGAAAGACCGATGTCGTTGATCTTCGCGATATTGTCCACGCGAGAATCCCCAAAATACTCACACCCTGCTTCGTGCATCACCTCAACCATCGGACGCCATGCACACAGCGCTTTCG
>JAAZJV010000050.1 GCA_012800135.1 Clostridiaceae bacterium
CGTCCTATTGGCTGGGAACTGACAAAAGAAGACTGGCTTCGTCTTCGCGCTCCAAAAGTGAGAGTGAAGTTTCCCGACGATGAACTGCTGATTTTGGATAATTGAGAAGAGGAACCATGACTTCAACTTCTTGTCCTGCTGCGAATTGTTAGATTATTGGAAAAGCGATTCCTTTGACGGCCAAGGGTTAAATGGTGCCAGAGAATATGTGCAAGTATTCTAAGGAAAGTGCTGAAAAAACCGGCAAGATTGCGAAAGGATAGACGAGAATACGTGCAAGTAAGCTGCAATAGACAAGTATTTTTGCCTTAGAACGGCGCGAGAACATACTTTTAAGGAGAAGCAAACGAATGAAAAAACTGAACGTGGAAGATGCCATAGGCGAAACGATATGCCACGACGTCACCGCGATGCGTGAAGGGTTTAAGGGACCTCTCTTCAAACGAGGACATGTGATCCGGGAAGAGGACATACCTCGCCTCCTTGACGTCGGCAAACGCACGATTTTTGTGTGGGAAGAGCACGCCGGAGAAATCCACGAAGAGGATGCTGCGCTTCGTATGGCGGCGATGGCGCCGGTCGATCAAGCGCATTATACTGAGCCTTCTGAAGGAAAAGTACAGCTCATTGCTGATGCGCGGGGCATGTTTCGCGTCGATACGAAACTCCTTTCGGAGCTCAACCGCATTGGCGATATCACGATTACGACGCTCCCCGACCATTATCCTGTTGAAAAAGGCATGCGACTCGTGTCGATGCGCATCGTTCCGCTCGTGACGAAAGAAAAACAGATTGTCGAAGCCGAAACGCTATGCCGCAATCGAAAACTTTTTGATCTTCGTCCCTATCGTCCCATGAAAGTTGCTGCCGTCATCACCGGCTACGAGATTTACAGCGGCCGTATCAAAGATCGATTTGAGCCGGTCATTCGCGCGAAGATGAAGAATTACCCGAGCGAGATCCTTGGCATCACCGTATGTGACGATGATCTCGACATGATTGTCAACGCTGCGCAAAACTATATTGAACAGGGCGTTGACTTGTTATTTTTTACCGGAGGGATGTCGGTGGATCCGGATGATTTGACACCTGCTGCCATTCGCCGGCTCGGCGCGGACATCATCACACATGGCGTGCCGTCGCAACCGGGCAACATGACACTCATCGCCTACCGCGACGACGTCGCAATTATGGGCATACCTGGCGCAGCCGTCAGTCTGCCTGTGACTATTTTTGACGTCCTGTTGCCGCAAATGTTTACCGGTGATCGCCTTACACATGAAGAACTCCTTAACCTCGGAGAAGGAGGGCTTTGCCAGCAATGCGAACGGTGCCATTTCCCGAACTGTACGTTCGGGCGTTATTAGCCACTTTTCGAACTGTACGTTCAGCCGTTATTAGGATAGATATCATTGAATGGCATTATGAGAACATGATTGCAGCATGAACGCTTGATGCCATCTCCAGAATAAAAAGAGATTATCGCAGATTATCGCTCGCGTTAAAGAGAAAATAATGCATGGCAGGATCAGACGGGCAAACGTCGCGAAAGTTGTACTCCTTCCAAAAGGGTGCACTCGCGATTTTGGACAGGCAGAAAGCTGCCGAAAACCGAACGATTACTTTCAGTGAACGGTTGCGACTGATAGCTTTAAGCAGGGGAAGACGTTAACGAAGGCTGATTCCCAGAGCCTCTTCCAGTTCCGGCAGACGACCCCGATTATTGTTGAGCTGGTTACACGCCTGAAAGAGCTGTGGACCGGGTGCTGTATTGGCTTCTATGATCAGCGGGCCTTCTTCGGTAACGGCGACATCCCAGCCAATCCAATGGCTCGCGCAACGCTCTGCCGCCTCAAGACATAGATCGACCGACTCCTTGAAAAAGGGGAACTTGAAACCTTTGAATACAAATCCTGTCAACGGATTCTCCGGAAAGATTTGCGCCTCCGGATAATAAGTGAAGTAATCGTAAATCACCGTTCCGTCTGTATCCAGCAATGTGTACGCGCCGCCTTGCGAAGCGTTGTCGAGCGTGCCTCCAGTGACAGAAATGCGCGAAACGTTGAACGGAACGCTGAGAGTGCCGTCGACGTGTCGGGCGGTGAACACCCGTAATGTATTGACGGAACTTTCCGACAGTTTTGAGACTTCAGGATGCTGTTTAATAGGTTCTTCAACGATCTCGCGGCCTATTTCGCGAAGATGGAGATACAATGCTTCGTCCGACAAATCACCAAAATCGCTCCTACATTTCTTCGACACGTCATCTCCTCCCGTGCCGCGAGGCGCCTTTATGAAGAAGCTGTCGTGTTTCTCTAAAAAAGACGAGAATGCAGAAAGCGTGTCGACGCGAAGATCGAGAGCGTCGATGTGACGAAAGTCACTGAAATGCCGAATGAAGGAGCCTTTGTCTCCAAAGAAGGCCATCTCTTCTTTTGATACGCCTCGCTTCTCCGTAATGATCGGGTAATGGCGATACACACAAACAAAAGATTCGCGGTATTCTCGACTGCGGTTCTCGGCAAAGTTATAAGCAAAGTACTCGACGTAGTTATACTTTTCTACGTAACAGATCGCAAGATCAATGAGCAACGAAAGATAGGGGCGCTTGGACTTGCGACGTGCCTGTTTTATTAGGGGGATGAGTTTATTCCAGTTCATTGATGGTGATCCTCTCTTTGAAAGAAGATTTTATCACAGATATGGTACATTGTTTTTTGAGCGACACGAATGAAAAATGCAGTGTTGTTTCGTACAAAAGATTTTTGTTTTTTAAGCACATGCGTGAAGGGAGCTGTCATGAAAGACTGCAATTGTAAGCATGATAAAAACGAAGAAGATGCCGCAACGGTGCATAATCAGGATCGAACAGACCGCGTAGGCGCATCAGGCTACACCGCTGCCGTGATTACTGTCAGCGATAAGGCAGCGCGCGGCGAACGCGAGGATACGAGCGGACCGGCAGTATCGCGTATCCTCTCTGAGAACGGCTGGAACGTGATTTATGAAAGCATTGTGCCCGACGATGCGGACCGTATTTGCAAAGAGTTGACTGATTGTGCAGACAAACTCGGCGCCGCGTTGATTCTGACGAGCGGCGGCACCGGGTTTTCTCCGCGCGATGTTACTCCGGAGGCGACGATGGCTGTTGTTGAGCGTGTGGTGCCCGGTATTCCGGAAGCGATGCGCGCCGCCAGCATGAAAATAACGCCGCATGGCTGTCTCTCGCGCGTTGTAGCAGGTATCAGAAAGGCGTCCCTGATCGTTAATCTTCCCGGAAGCGAGAAGGCCGCTCGAGAAAATCTTATGTCCGTTATCCGGCCGATCCGTCATGGGGTAGACATGTTGCGCTCCGACGGCTCCGCTGATTGCGGTGCGCCGACGGCACGGATCATTGCCGTATGTATCAGCGAGAAGAAGGGAGAACAAAAACACGCTGTCGATGAAGTGTCTTTGGTTGTAGAACACGGCATTGAAGGTGACGCGCACGCCGGCAAATGGCACCGACAGGTCAGCCTTCTCGGCGAAGAAAGTGTCGCAAAACTTCAAGAGCGTATCGATTTTAAACTAAAGCCGGGTGATTTTGCTGAAAACATACTCACTCGCGGACTCGTGCTCTATGAACTTCCCGTCGGAACACGTCTGATGGTTGGAAGTGCGCTCTGCGAAGTGACCCAGATCGGCAAAGCGTGTCATGAAGACTGTGCGATCCGCAAAGCGGCAGGTGATTGTGTTATGCCGCGCGAGGGCATATTCGTCAAGGTCTTGAAGGACGGTAAAGCTCGTGCGGGCGACAGCGTTCGCATCGTATCAAGACCTACGGAACACACTTCTCTTTTTTGACAAGCAATACGATCGACAGAAGACATTTTTATTTTGATCAGCAAGACGACGTTTGACCGGCAGTGATTGCTTTTCTCGGTTGATCTGGGAACAGACATTTGTCGGTGTCGTCTATTTTTGATCGATTAACGAGACGACTCATTAGCGGATGTTTGTGTTTTGCCGATCACAAGGGTATTGTTGCGACTTTGTGAAGCTCCTCCTCTTCAATAGTCAATGACATCACGACCATTTCTGCGACTTAGTGAAGCACTCTTTTTTTGATCAGCAAATGAACTGTTCAGCTGGACGAATTGCTGAGGATTGCCCGTGCTTGTGCCGGGTTATTCACGATGATTGCCGTGGCTTTTTGACGGGAGGCGGTACGGTACTGCCGTTCGGTTGTTGCCGTCCAGTAGCGTACGGCAAACCCGCGGCGCAGGAGTGTTCGAGTGAAACCCGGACGATAAACATTATAAATGTGCGGATGAATGGCGTCGATGTTGTGTTCTTCCGCACATTGGAGATCAACACGTGTAGGCCTTTTTGCTAGAAAGCCGCAACGTAAATCCGGCGCCAGTTTTTTCATGTAGATGACGCTCTCGAGAGAAAAAGAAGATACGATGATGCGGTGACGCATCTTGCGGGCATCGATTAAGCGCAAAACATCTTCTTCGAGACCCGGTATCGGGACAGCGCTATTTTTAAGTTCGATATTAACGTCAAGTGTTGTCGTCAAAATCCAATTCAGCACTTCATCCAAGGCAGGCACTTGTTGCGGTTCATGCTCAGGAGAATACGCCGCAATGTTTAAAGCACGAAGTTCATCCAACGTCAGATCTTTTACCCATAGCGGTTGGCCGGATAGGCGCTCAAGATTTTCGTCATGCACGACGACTACTTTTCCGTCGCGTGTACGCTGAACATCAAGCTCAATTCCGTCAGCTCCTGCTTTTTCAGACTCGTAAAACGCTAACATCGTATTTTCAGGATAGACGTCGGATGCGCCGCGGTGCGCAAAGATTTTGATCGCGCAAGAATCCTTGTGCTGTGTCATAGCGATGCTCTCCAAGCAAACCCGGCGCAAGCTTTCAAAGATAAATTCCGGCGCCGCGTCATAGCAAAAATCTCAGCGCGATAAGGAAACACTAGGAAACGCTTAAAAGTGGAGAGAGTCCGATGTTGTGTTATGGCAGGACTCTCCTCTTTTATGATATCCTTCAATGCTTTTCCCATATTTCAAGAGGCATTCTAAGAAGACTCTCCGATCGTTTCAGACGGAACTTTTGCTTCGCCGTGACGAACGAAAATCGTTGCCAGAAGCGCTAGGGCGAAGAATATAACGGCGTAGGGAAAGAGAGCGTTGTAATTTTTTGTAAGGTCGCGAATCCATCCAAACAGAATCGGGCTAATGATTGATGCTGAGAAGGAAAAGAAGTAATAATAGCCAGTGAACCGTCCGATTTGGTCGATTGATGCAAGTTCCACAACCATGGGAAGGGAGTTGATATTGACACAGGCCCATCCAAATCCGGCACAGGCAA
>JAAZJV010000326.1 GCA_012800135.1 Clostridiaceae bacterium
ATATCCACTGGAGTCGGCTGATTTACTACATGTGCATTTTTAATAAGTAACATGATTTTGACCTCCGATTTGTGTCATCCGGTTGAATAGAAACAATACAGTACTGTACATTTTTACAATAACATCGAGCGCTTATTTTATGGCCTCATTGAGTTTTAGCTCGCGAGAAACTGTTTTCACTATGTGGAAGGAAGATTCTATTTTATTCAAATTAGTGAAATACGCGTGTGAAGTAATTAAAAGTTAGTCGTATGCGCATAATAATCATGTCTTCTAAGGGTATTGCCATTAACGATATCTATGCTTACACCGCAGATAATTTTGCTCATTTTTTATGAAATATGAGCATTATTGCATTATATAAATTAAATATTCTTACGTCAGTAGTCGTGGCAACCGTTGCTCTGATTATTTAATAATAAATTAACGATGTTATTCTAGTTTTCTTGTGCGAACACCATACGGAAAAGCAAAACTAGTGATAGATTGAATTGAGTTTTTTCAACATCTAAAATTTGTTGATACGGACAAGCGACGTGTCTTATTGATCTATCCGAAAGTGATGTTAGAATTACCTGGAGCACGTCCTTGAACCAAGCATGAAATATGCACATGCTATAATAGACAAACCATCGATCAAGCTTTTTAGGATCACAAGGAAAGGGATCAGCAACGTGTCAACAGAGTAAGAATCTATCAAACATAGAGTGCTTCACTTAACATTCATGTCTACTTTAGTTACATCTGTTTGTTCGCGGAACACAGGTGAAGTTCAAAAAAACTGTAGATGATTATGCCATCTCCTGACGTACGTTATGCATTTTTTCTATAATGAAGAAACTAAAAATCAGCAATAAGTTTTATTACATTATTTCAGAGTTTATCATCAAGGGTTCCACAAGCGGTGTACTCTTTTTACTGTCATATTATTTTACACCTGTAGAATACGGGTATCTCAATCTTTTTAATTCAATTTTAACGATTGCGTGTGTGTTTACATCACTTAACTTGACTCGCAACTATATCACTCGCTCATACTACGATGAGACAAAGAATATTTCTGAATTAGTAAGTACCATCGTAAGTTTTCTGCTAATTTTAAGCTTGATCGAAATACTGGTTCTTACACCGTTTCTTTTTTTGAACAAAGAAATTGCATCCATTCCTTCCGAGTTTTTCTTCTGGGGTTTGATTGTTTCGATTTCTATGACCTTATATGAGATTGTGCAAAGTCTTTTCATCGCACGCAAAGAAGGAAAACTCTATTTTGTGTCAGCGCTAATCCATGGAACTATATTTATTCTTATGGTGTTTAGCATACTGTTTTTGAATAACTCAATCCGCATTTATGCTTTTATCTTTGGTCGACTCATTAGCTCGCTCAGCATGTCTATTTTTTCATTCTTTTACCTTCGTAAGAATTTTAAAATAAAATTTAAAATAAATGCCTCTATTCTCCTTGAGTCTCTCAAGTATTCCGTTCCGTTAATCTTCAGCACAGTAAGCGCTTTTTTATTAAACTACATTTCCCGCTTTCTCATTAATAGTTTGTCCGGGACTCATTACACAGGCGCTTTTACTTTTGCTCAAAACATAGCTATGCTTCCCGTGCTTTTACTGGGTGCGATTAACAATTCATTTGTTCCGACTTTCTATGGCTCGCTAAATGATAAGAAGTATAAATCGACCCATCAGTCAATCATTAGAAACTCAATTTTCTTTCTGTCAATTCTTGTGTTGTACTGTATTATGATAGATAAATTATTCTTTATTTTCCCTGCAAACTATCAAGGACAAAAAGGATTAGTCTTTCTTTTTGTTATGAGTCATACTTTTCACATGGGTTATATGATTTACGGAAATTATCTCTACTACACGAAAGATACCGTTATTATATTCCTTAGCTCGCTCGGTGCCGGATTAGCTAACACGTTCTTGGGATATGCTTTAATTTCACAATACGGCAACTTTGGCGGTGCATTATCAACTCTCATTTCTTATATTATTCTATTCCTATCCTATTACTTCTTTTCCTATAAACGCTTTGACAAGAAACTTTTCTCACTAAAAGCTATGCTGTTGATGCTCCTTCCGACAAACATATTTTTACTGATATATTTTTATACGAGTATAATCACGGGCATCAATATTCTGCTTGCCGTTATCGGAGTGATGGCTTCTCTCTTTGCTCTTACAAAACGTGGTTCAAAAATAATTGAGGAAAAAATAATATCTCTGCTTCGATTGAAATTCGATTAAGATAATGTGCCTCGCCTGAGCTTTACGACTCGACTAAGGCCTGCATCGACATAATTAAAGATGAGCGAGTTAGCAGATACTCCGACGGACATAAGATTTATGGACACGCCCTATACGGTATGAATTTTATAGCGCTAACGAAATAACTATTCATTCATTTTTGCTTTCTTTAGCAATTCTGAAAAACTTTAATAATTTAGCTTGATGCCTTAATCTTGACGGTTGGAAAATCAATCGATATAACCACTCCAGTCCAATTTGCTGCATCCATCTTGGTGCTCTCTTAACTTTTCCGCTAAACACATCAAACGAACCGCCAACACCCTGATAGACACAAGCAGACAATCGTTTCATATTCTCTCTGATCCACATTTCCTGTTTAGGACTACCCAGAGCAACAAGAATAATATCAGGATTCGTTTCATTGATATCCGACAATAACTTTTGATCATCTTGCCAATATCCATTCTGTACGCCGCATATCGACAAATCGGGATATTTCTCTTCGAGAAATACTTTTGTTCCTTGAACGGATTCTTCAGCAGCTCCAAGTAAAAAGATCCTATACGAATTTTGAGCAGCAAGCGCACATAGTCCATCCATTAAGTCAATCCCGGTTATTCTCTTTTTTATCGCGCCCCTCTGTTTCTTTGACGCTTTTACGATGCCGATGCCATCCGGAATAAGATAATCTGCGCTAAGCAAGATATCTTTTAGATCAGGGTCGTCTGCTGCTCGTATTACTTTTTCCGGATTAATAGCTATAACTGTAATCTTGCGAGATTGCTCAATATCATCTTTAACTGAGCGCAGCAGAGCCGTTTGACCTCCGGACCAAACCGGATATCCGGCAACTTTTTCAAAATCAGATGTTTTATTCGTGTTGGCAGTCACATCTGGCTTCCTTCAACGTATATCCGGTACAAAGAATAAATAAAACATAATACTAGAATCAATGAAATAAACACTGACTCTTCACTTCGTGATAATGTTCCGCGTCTCTGGAACTGAACTTCTTGGCAGGATGTCCCCCCACTATACTCAATGGTTCAACATCCGAAACAACAACACTTCCCGCTTGAACGATTGCGCCCTCGCCTATCGTTACGCCGCCTAGGATAATAACTCTTTCACCGACCCAGACATTATCATCTATATAGATATTTTTGTCGATTGTTGTATTGTCGTAAGGCAAGGCATTGCCGCTATAGTTATGAAAACTTGTTAAAATCAGCAAATCACCTCCTGAGTGAAAATTGCTTCCAATATGCACTTCGCCATTACCTTTTATTCTGCAACCGTTAAAATGGGTATTTTTCCCCAGATAAGTTTTACCATTAAACTTACTTCTATGATTTATAGTTGGACGATCGCCCATTCCTTTAATCGTATGCCTCGCCAATAAATAATTAACCAGCTGTCTTATTTTTTGAAAAATCTTTTTCATGCTCTCAACACCCCAAGCGACCCTTACACCTCGTATATATTTCTAACGGTTCAAACCGATATTCTTGCTCATAGCAAATAATATGTTGATCGTCGCTCCTATAAAAAGTGCGGCACTTGGCGACAGGAACATGTGACCGACAAAGAAACCGCAAACCATAATCAGCCCAATTGAAGATAAAACAGAAAACATATAAGGGTTACACAGGAAACTGAACCTATGAACGGCATATAGGTTTCTTAATCCGCGTATCAGCAAATACAGAAAAGGAAGAAATATAACGATAAACCCAATAATTCCAAAAACGATTATAGATTCAATGATGTCCAGTTCAAGACTGTATATGATTCTTGATCCGTACTTGACATCGCTATTGGCCAGATAGCCGGCGCCGAATATGAGCGTTTCCCCCATAGATGCAGGGTGTTCTTCTAAAAAACCTATAAGTCTGCCGTCTCGATTGCTCAAAAGAAATCCCAGCCACTTTGGCAGTTTGATTTGCGCTTTTTTGTTTTCAGTATTTTTATTGTCACTTTTCACTCTAGCCGGCATAAATTCAACATTTATGCCGGCATCGTTTTTTATCAATTTTAATCCTTTATCAAAATTATTCGTAACAAAAATTCTTGATTCGTCTATTTCGTATGTCCTGTTTATTTCGCTGCTTTTTACTTTTACATAAAACTTGTATTGGTGATTCAATTCGAATTGCTCAGACGGTATAATTGCTGAAATGCCGGCGTAATAAGCATTATATTTATCCGATCTCGGATTGTTTATGTTGGCGTTAAAAGTATTTTTAATGGTATAGCCAATACTCTCAACTGAATGATTCGTCCTATCTCTAATAACAAGCGCCATCTCGGCCTGTTTCGGTGTTGTGAGATCCAGATATTGTGGATAAAAATAGCCTGACAGTCTGTAATCGCCAGTGTTTTGCTGGGACAGGTGAATTGAATAAAGTGCCGTTCCCGTATCGTCAGCAGGCGTATTTTTAATTTCTTTTTGAAGAAAGCTTGGAATAGCTTCTTGCGATTCCAGCTTGTTAATCTCACTCATCAATCGATTATGTCTTATCTGACGGACTATATTATTTGTTGCCGGCAGAGAATACAAGACAAAAACAGAAAACAAGAAAAGACCGACAGCCAATACAGCTTTAGTACTGATGCGAGAATTTTTTGCCAGCCTAAAAACAATAATATGAAGATACGTAAGAATTAGAACAGTCATGACAATAGATGTTTTTGTGCCGAGAAGAAACACAGCTAATGCTTGACTGGCAAAGGCGATTATTCTCATAACTGTTATCTTTTTTAACAACAGAATGATCGGAATAGCTAATGTAGAGGCATAGAAGGATGCAACTTCATTACCGGAGAGAAACCACCCGCTAATGCCTTCACGATATCCTTCACTGTAATTTTCAATACCGGTTCCCGTAATTGCTGAAATTAAAATTACTATCGAGGTTATCAGGATCGTTATGTTGATAGATTCTAATAGTTGGTCGAACAGCTTATGTCGGGAATCAGGCTTTCTGTTGCGAAACAAGAAGTAGAACCAAAGCACACAAAATGGGAAGAAAGCTGCTTTGGTCAAGTATTTTACATTTTCAAAAAAACTTTCGTGTCTAACAAGCACATCAAGGACAAAACGAAAAAGAAATGGAAGAGTTGTAACCAGAGTAATAATCTTTAACCTGCGCGAGCCGAATAGTATAAGAACTCCCACAATAAAAACTAAATAAACTGCCCTTACGAGCATCCCAATGCTAACAGGGGAAGCGAGCAAACGAACGCTAACAGAAGTCAGTAAATTGACAAAGGGTTGTGAAACAATGAAAACAAGCGTTGTTCTGTCAATAATTTTTCTAAATTTATTTTGATCACTTAAGGTCAAGCGCTGAAGCATTTTTGTTCTCTTCCCTACTCTTAATAATTATTCAACACCTATTCCAAAAAATCGACCAGATCGTTCAAAGATAATAAACTGTCTTCCGCTAATTCTGTATTGACAGTACTGCCAACTACAAGATCAAAATACTTCGGTGGCAATCCTGTTCCGGGCCGCTTGCAGATCAAATCCTTCTCTTTGATGCGATCACCCTTCTGCAAATCTCGTGCTGTAAAGATTGATCTTCTCGCTTCGCGCCGAGGGATTCTTTCGCAGTCCAGGACAGTTTTATAAGACGAGCCCAATATTTTATTAATCAAATCAAAGTTAGCTACAGCCTTTTTAAAATCGTCAGGATCGCCGGCATGGTAATGATCATTGCCGTTTAAGGTTTTATCAAGTGTAAAATGCTTCTCAATAACTGTCGCGCCTAGGAGAAAAGCCGTTGTGAGAACGATCATATTCGGATCCGGGGGCGTATGATCACTGTATCCGACCCTGCACATGGGAAAAACAGATTTTAAGTGAGTGATGAAATTTAAGTTAGCATCGTCGTAATTCGTGGGATACGACAAAACACAGTGCAACAACGTCAGATCATCGCTACCGTTTTCATTTAAGAATCGAACCGCTTCTTCAATTTCAGAAAGATATGATGCCCCAACCGACATAACAATCGGTTTATTCTTTTGCGCAACTCTCTTTAAAAATGGAAAATTTGTCAAATCGGACGAAGATATTTTGTAGAAATCTTGCAATTCATCAAGATAATCGATCGATTCATAGTCAAACGGAGTAGAGGCAAAATCTATTCCAATTTGCACGCAGTAATCTGATAATACTTTATAGTCCTCTTTATTCAAATGATCATATTTCAAAAACAATTCATATTGTGTTTTGGTTGGTTCCTTTTCAGTGTCCCAATAAGCAGGAGAATTCTTGGATACAATCGTCGATGCTTTATACGATTGAAATTTGACAGCGTCGGCGCCTGCTCTCTTGGCTTCATAAATATACTTCTTCGCAGCATCGATAACGCTGATATTCTCAACTCGTGCCGTGTCGTAGAAATTCACTCCGACTTCTGCAATCAGATAGGGCTTCATAATTCCCTCCTAACCTCATAATAAACTCTTAATTAAGCTCAAAACTCTTTGGCGGCCGTTCCGTAAATCATGCGCAAGCAGTTTTTCCTGAAATCTTAGTCGGTCCTCCATTGGCAGACGCAGATACATATCAATCGTTGATTTGATCACGGTATCGCTTGGGTTGAGGCCGATATATGAAAAACCGTTTTCGTTTGAAACAAAATTATGTCTTTCTTCGCGTCGATTCTGCGCCATTGAAATCGTCGGAATACCGAGCATTGCTAACTCGTAGCCGGTGCGCCCTCTCGATGTAACGGCAATATCGCATTCAGACATCAATTCCGGCATGTTGGTAACATTATAAACCACATTAATATGCGGATATTTATTGTATTGAAACAGCCTGTCGACACCCTCTTTAGCCTTTCCAAGCACTACGGTAAAAGACCATTTTTCATATGAACGATCCTTGACAATATTTAATATCCGATCAGAATAATTTTGCGGATCAGAACCCCCAAAACTGATAAATACCTTCTTGACGTTTTCCTTGATTTTTATTGGCGTGTAATATAGAAAATCTTTTGGTGAAACATAGTAGCGTTTGCCGCTTTTAATCCGAGCCGAATCCGGCCGTTCGTAAAGAGCATTAAACACTAAATCTGCGATGTGAGCCCCCTCTCCGTCATCCTCAAAATTGATAATAACTGATTCAGGCAAGGCATTCTTAAGCGCTATCATATAATCAATACTTGTATTTAATATGTCATTTATAAATATATCGTATGTCTTTGACTCCACGTGGAGAAATAGATCCCCGATGCCGTTAACTCCTATAAGATCATGCTTTGTATCACCAAAAAGCACCGGATCAGTCTGGTTAATATCATAAAAAATATCAGGTTTAAAATAAAACTCATCGGCAATTTCCAGTGCCCGATAAATATGCCCTATGCCGCGTGATTTATTCCCGTTAACATACAGTGCGACATGCGGCGTAACCATAAGCTCGGAAGCCAATATTAAATCCAGACTCGAATCAATATCTATTGCTTCTTCTTCACTAATCTCAAACACTTGAATATCTTTGCCAAGTCGAGAAACCGGAGTGATCGCTGAACTTTTAGAGATGACAAAAGCGCCTGTCTCCATATAATGCGGCGGCAGGAATTGTCGATTAACCCTTTCTGAATAATTTGGAATAACAATATTATCTTTTTTTGTCCAGCTTAAATGGGGACGATTAACAACAGAAATAACGCTGTCGCAATCGGTGTCCAGTGAATATCTTATGGCGGCGCTCAGTGTCTCCGGTTTTAATGTTGGGGAAGTCGGCTGCATCGTGATAACGTAGTCCGCATGGCAGCCTTTTACTGCATCATACACAACGGCATCAAGCGTGACATCATCGGCACACAGTTCTTTCTTCCGCCAATGTACTGCAACTCCTAAATGAGCAGCAATGGTTGCAACTGATTCCGAATCCGTGGTCACAATGATCCGGTCAATGTAGGGACAATCTAATGCTGTTTTTATGGAATAATATACTAACGGATTGCCGCCGATAAGCCGTATATTTTTATTAGGAATTCCACGAGATCCTGCTCTTGCAGGTATTACAGCTATTGTATGCTTCTTTTGATCCATCGCTCAGTCTCCTGAAAAATCAAATCGCTTGCTTAAACACCTTGCTCGGACAATTATAGCGATAATTATGAAATTTGTATATCTAACCTTATTAGCTCAATTCATACCGGCTATCTTCCGCGAAGAGAACTAACATGATAAAATACTATAAAGAATAGAAGGGTTCTCATGACTTTCTGCAATGAGGCAATATATGAGGTCACGCCACGGCTGAACCGGCTTGTTATATTGCGTGGTTCGCGGAAAAAGAGGCAGCAGCTTTAGCTGTTTAGCAAGGAAACAGATTGTTATTCTATTTTGCGTGCAGGAGGATAAGACAAAATGAAGAAAGCAAAGATCAGGAGGACCATTCTATTGCTCCTCGTGAGCCTATTTTTGGCACAGATCGCAGCACCCGCACTTTCCGTTCCCGCGTATGCGAGTGCCCCTTCCGAACAGACTTCCGTCACGGAAGACGAGCTGACAGATCCGACAAAGATGCCCCCTCCCGAAGAAACCGGCTCAGAGAAATCCGCTCCGACAGATGATCCGCCCGCGGATAAGGCGCCGGAAGAATCGGATAAGGCGAATGAGAAATCGGGAACACGATACTATTCGAATAATCCGGACGATTTTGTTATTGAGAATGGCGTTCTGGTAGAATACCGAGGCTCCGACACGCATATCACCATTCCTTCAACAGTCGAAAAGATTGGACAACATGTTTTTTCGGATAAGACATTCATAGAATGGGTTGTGATACCTCCATCCGTTATAGAAATTGACACTTCTGCTTTTTTAAGATGTACCGGCCTCGAAGGCGTGACATTTTCCGAAGGCTTGGAAATAATCGGAAACAGTGCTTTTCAGCAGTGCACCAATTTTCAAGTCGCATCCCTTCCGCTCAGTTTGGCTGAGATAGGAGATCACGCGTTTTGGGATTGCACCAGCCTTCAAGCTCTATATTTTAAGCCCGACACCTATCTATACATTAACCAACGTGCTTTTGAAAATTGTGCAATAAACGAACTCACACTCCCGGCTGACACATGGTACATTGGAAAAAACGCTTTTAAGAATAATACTTCCTTAACGGCACTCAATTTGCCCGAAGGCGTAAGAAATGTTGATGATAACGCTTTTAGAGGCTGTACATCTTTAATCGAGGTTGATCTTCCCGGATCACTTGAAATTGTGCCTCGCGGTATGTTTGCTGAATGCACGTCGTTGGAAACCGTAGTCATGCGACCCGGCATCATTGAAATTAAAGGTTATACTAACGACTATTACCCCGGCGCTTTTCACGGATGTACGAAGCTAAAGAGTGTGACGCTGCCTTCATCGTCATATGAACTCGGCCGTTATGCATTTTTCAATACTCCGTCCCTGCTTAGCGTCATCATTCCCCCAAGCGTCACGATTATGGGTGAACGAGCTTTCGACGAGGGTCAACATCTTCTGATCAAAGGCAGAATAGGGTCTCGCGCTCAATCGTTTGCCGCTGAAAACAACAATCGTTTTCAGGGGACATTACCCCCGGTCGACTGGATCAATGTCAAGCGGCTGACCGGCAACAGACTGCAAATTACTTGG
>JAAZJV010000298.1 GCA_012800135.1 Clostridiaceae bacterium
CACTTTATTACGGTGCTTGCGTCCGGAAAACAGAAAATAAAGCGTGAAGACGCCCTCGCGGCGTTCAAGGCGCACGACCGCATCCGTGTCGTCCGGATTGATGACGGTTTTCTAGGGAATGCGTCGATATTCAGATATGCGCGCGACTGCGGTTATCCGCGCGGCGATCTGTATGAGATCGCAATCTGGGAGGATACCATTGTTGAGACCAAAGACGACATCATGTTCGGCCTCCATATTCCGCAGGAAGCTGTGACCATCCCCGAGACCGTTGACGCTATTAGAGCGGCATTGTCGATGCAAACGACGAGGGAAGAAGGAGTTGCCATGACGAATCATTATCTCGGACTTCCAAAGTGGAAAAAATAGAGGATTTAACAACGGTATAACTGACTGCAAGGAGAGAGAAAATGGGACGAAAAAAAATAGGCGTCATCGGAACAGGACGCATTGGGAAATTGCATATTCAAAATATTATTTCCCAGATCCCTGATTTGCAGATTGTCGCGGTAGCGGACATCGCTATTGAGGATAATCGAAAGTGGTTGGAGTCCATTGGCATTTCGGAATTGTATGTCGATTACCGCGATGTGCTTTCCAAACCGGAAGTAGACGCCGTTATTATTGCGTCTGCAACCGATACTCATACCCCTATTGCCGTTGACGCGGCAATAGCGGGAAAGCACATTTTCTGCGAAAAACCGATTGACCGGACAATCGAAAATAATGAGAAAGTGATGAAGGCGGTCCAAGATGCCGGCGTGCTTTTTCAAACAGGATTTAACAGGCGTTTCGACCACAATTTCGCACGCATAAGGCAACTTGTCGCAGACGGCAGTGTAGGCGATGTCCAAATCATTCGCGTGACGTCACGCGATCCCGCACCGCCTCCGATCGAATACGTTAAAGTGTCCGGCGGCCTGTTCATGGATATGATGATCCACGATTTTGATATGGTTCGCTATGTGAGCGGCAGCGAGGTGAAGCGCGTGACAGCATTGGGGGCGAATCTTGTCGATCCGCGTATCGGAGAAGTCGGCGACGTGGATACCGCCGTTGTCGCGTTGGAATTAGAAAACGGCGCGCTTGCGGTTATTGACAACAGCAGACAAGCCGTTTACGGCTACGATCAGCGTCTTGAGGTCTTCGGCTCCAAAGGACAGGTCGTCGCGGGGAACGACACGCCGAATAACGTTGAGTACTACTCAAGCGACTCCATAAGCAGAGACAAAATATACGATTTCTTTTTGGACCGTTATCCGGATGCGTATGTCAATCAGTTTAAAGCTTTTGCTCGCGCGCTCAACGGAGAAATTGAAGTCCCCGTCGGGATTGTTGATGGTCTTAGAGCAACGCAGATTAGTCTTGCGGCAGGACAGTCTCTTAGGGAAGGAAAATCTATTACGATGCAGTACTAATGGCTGATACATCGCTAACAGTTTTTATCAGCGAAAGGGTGCGTTAATAGTGATTTTTGTCAGCGTGACGATGTACTACGCATGGTTGGTGAAATGAATGTTGTCGTCCGTGTGACGATGCAATAATCACAGTTAGTGCAATATGAATGATTTTCATCAATGTGAATGAAGTGATTTAACAAAGACAGGATATAGGAGGAGCGTATGGATAAACGAATTAAATTGACAATGGCTCAGGCTCTGGTGCGTTTTTTAGATCAGCAGTATGTCGAATATGATGGAGAAGAAACGAAATTTGTAGAAGCTATGTTTGGAATATTCGGGCATGGCAGCGTGATTGGAATCGGCGAGGCTCTCGAAAACATGGAACATTCTCTCACCTTTCACCAAGGCAAGAGTGAGCAGGGCATGGCACTTGCCGCAATGGCCTATGCCAAGCAAAACAACAGACTGAAAATTATTCCTTGCATATCGTCAATCGGACCGGGAGCGACTAACATGGTTACGGCAGCGGCCTGCGCGACGGCAAATCGCATTCCGCTCCTTGTTCTTCCCGGCGATACCTTTGCTTGCCGTCAGCCTGATCCGGTTTTACAGCAGGTAGAAATGTTTCATGCGATTGACACAACGGTGAATGATTCATTCCGAGCCGTTTGTCATTTCTTTGATCGTGTGAGCCGTCCGGAACAGCTCATGACGTCGCTGATCAACGCTATGCGTGTGCTGACGGATCCGGCGGATACGGGCGCCGTCTGTATCGCTCTGCCCCAGGATGTGCAGGGAGAAGCATACGACTATCCGTCGTATTTTTTCGATAAGCGCGTGTGGCATATCGATCGTCGTCCCTTGGCCGAGAGTCAGCTAGATC
>JAAZJV010000299.1 GCA_012800135.1 Clostridiaceae bacterium
AACCGAGAGGTGCGAAAAGACAAATAACAGTCGTTTTAAGCGTGATGACAAGTAATTGTCGGTCGTGTGCGAGTCTATATTCGGTGATCTGCGTGTTCAAGCTGAATGCGTTTTTGAAAAAATCGGAGGTATTTTTATGAAAAAGTTCATTAACAGCGTCGAAAACGTAGAAGAAGAGATGATTCAGGGTTTAGTCAAGGCGTATCCGCAGTATCTTAGGAAACTTGAGGATAGCCACGTCATCGTACGGGCTAAGAAAAAGGAAGGTAAGGTCGCTCTGGTAAGCGGCGGCGGAAGCGGACATGAGCCTGCTCATGCCGGTTTTGTCGGCGAGGGCATGCTGGATGCGGCGGTTCCCGGAGCGGTGTATACATCGCCGACGCCGGATGCGGTCTATGAGGCAATAGAGGAAGTTAAGACGGACGAAGGCGTACTGCTGGTCATTAAAAACTACACAGGCGACGTCATGAATTTTGAGATGGCGCGCGAAATGGCTGAAGGTGAAGGCATCAAAATGGCGCAAGTCGTCGTTGCTGACGACGTCGCCGTTGAGGATAGCACGTGGACAGTTGGACGTCGCGGTATTGCCGGTACAATTTTTGTTCACAAGATTGCCGGCGCTAAGGCGGAGCAAGGCGCTGATCTGGAAGAGGTACGCTGTGTCGCTCAACGGGTCTGCGACAATGTTCGTTCCATGGGTGTCGCGATCGAACCGTGTATTGTGCCAGCAAACGGAAAACCCGGCTTTGAACTGGCAGAAGACGAGATGGAAGTCGGTATCGGCATTCACGGCGAGCCGGGCACACACCGCGAGAAAATTCGCCCCGTCAACGAGATTGTCGACCATCTCCTTGAGAAAATTCTGGAAGATTTGCCTTATGAAGGCAGCGAAGTTGCCGTCATGGTTAACGGCTCCGGCGGCACGCCTTTGATGGAGCTTCTCATCATCAACGACCATGTGGCTGATGTGCTTGCCGAGAAGGACATCAAAATTGTGAAAACATTCGTCGGAAACTACATGACTTCGATCGAAATGGCTGGTTTCTCGATCAGCCTGCTCAAGCTGGACGATGAGATGAAGGCGCTGCTCAATGCGAGGGCCGATACGCCTGCGCTCACCGTCATCGGCTAATCAAGCTTTACGGAAGTTGGCAGAGGCGGTCGGCTTGACGCTTGACCGCCTCGGTCTTTATAGAGGTAGCCTTCTCTTTATTTCTGAAGGCAATAGGTAAAAACATCTGAAAGATGACCGAGTCTGTCGGCATGATGCCAGACTGCCTCGGTTTCATGGTGGTACGAGGAATTTACGATGGATTTTGATACATTAATGAGCGTCATCTGTCAAATGCAGAAAAATATCGCAGAAAACCGCGAATATCTTTCCGATTTAGACCGCGCAATAGGAGACGGTGACCACGGCATCAACATGGATCGCGGTTTTCGTGAGGTCATGAAGAAATTAGAAGGCAGCTCGATCAACACACCTGCTGATTTGTTGCGCACGGTGGGCATGACGCTTGCGTTTAAGGTTGGCGGAGCGGCGGGACCGCTCTATGGTACGGCATTCATGAAGGCAAGTGAGGCGGTTAAAGGAAAAGAGACCGTTTCGCTCGACGATCTTTTACCCATGTTGGATCGTGCCATCGAGGGTATCCAACTTCGCGGAAAAGCGGTTCGAGGCGAAAAGACGATGCTCGATGCGCTGATTCCTGCCAAAGAAGCGCTGGATCAAGCGCTTGCGGAGGGTCTGGCGGGAGATGACGCGCTCGATGCGATGATCAAAGCGGCAGAAGAAGGTGCCGAATATACGAAAACGATCATTGCTACGAAAGGACGCGCCAGCTATGTCGGCGAGCGGAGCATCGGGCATATGGATCCCGGTGCCGCGTCATCGTGTCTATTGCTCAACGCTATCAAAACGCATGCCTAATATTGCCTTTTCAGCGTTGTCGTCACGTTAATCGAACGCGAACATTTTATACTCTGTTTTACGTTGCTTTAAATCATGTGACGGACAGGACGCAATGGTATGCTTCTATGCTTCGCGCGCAGTAGGAAGTCTTTTAGATGAGTAAAGTGAAGAAGCAGGAGGAAGGTATGGTTGGACTTGTTTTTGTGTCCCATATTCGGGAATTATCAGAAGGTGTTATTGCTCTCGCGCGGCTTGTAGGGCCAGATGTCCCCATGGAAGGAGCGGGCGGATTGGAAGATGGCAGCGCCGGCACCGATATGGAGCGTATCGCTATGGCCATTGAAGCTGCGGATCAGGGTAAGGGCGTCCTGATTTTTATGGATCTTGGCAGTGCTGTCTTGAGCACGGAAATGGCGCTGGAGTTGAACCCTAATCCGACACACATCATGGTGGACGCTCCCTTTGTCGAAAGCGCTATTGTCGCTGCCGCCGCGGCACAAGGAGGCGCCTCAACAGAGGAGATTCTCGCTCTCATTGAATCTCAAAAGGATGTTAAGAAATTCTAAATACGCCATCGCATGATGAAGAGTTTGCTGAGGCGTGTCTTTAATTACGCCGTTTTCTGAGGTATGATACATTTTTCTACTGATTTACCATAGATAAAGGAACCGTTTGGATTAAAAAATACAATAGGCG
>JAAZJV010000333.1 GCA_012800135.1 Clostridiaceae bacterium
CATCATGTCAGGCGAATAATCCAAGCAGACGATTTCGGCATCAGGCATCGCCTGATAGAACGGCACGGTCAGCACGCCTGTTCCCACAGGAACTTCCAAAAGTCTTCCTGTAAATCTCTCCGGTATGCCGGAAAGTGCCCGCGCCTGATACTCCGCACTGTCTTCCGTATCCATATCCCACACTAAGCGGCAGACCATTCTGCCAAGAAATGTAGAGCACGTAATCATGCCGTCGTAGAAACTGTTGCTTCCGGTAAGCCGATAAGCGTTGCGAATTCTATCTTTGCGATCCATGCCGACTCTCTTTCTTATTAACTCGAAGTTAAGACTTAGTGAAGATCTCTTTTTTCTTTATATACAAAACTATTTCACTTAAAACCTTTACTTCAGCTGAAACTTCACGTTTGCATAAAACGTCTGCATCCGTTTAGCTTTCACGTTTATCTATAACTTCTGTATAAACTGAGATTTCACGATTTTCTAATACTTCGTAAAATCCCACGGAGCATCTTCATCAAAGGGCTTCGATCGACTAAACGTTGCCGATTCATGCCTGAAAGCAAACAGCTTATCAGTGTCCGTCCTATAGCCGCTGTGTCCGGTACATACCGCTTCTATATTTTTCTCGGACAACAATCCCTCCAACCGCTCTAACGATTTTTTGTTCATCTCCGGAAACTGCGTAAAGAAATCAAAAAATGCATAGCCGCCTCTTTGATTGATTGCAAGGCAATCGCCGCTGATGAGCACTTTGTCATCGACTAAATAGCAAAAGTGCCCAAATGTATGACCGGGAACATGAATCGCCTCGATCTTTATAGCGCCGATTTTAAAGACTTCTCCGTCTTCTATAAGACGATAGCCGTATTCTAAACGAACACAGTTTTTAATCTTAATAAATCCCAGTTTTGTTGCTCTGTGCATGTCCCCTTTTAGGTATTGTTCTTCTTCTTTCCCAATGTGGACTTGAGCTTGAGGGAAAATATTTCTTCCGGTCACATCGACTCCGCCGGCGTGATCGACATCGACATGAGTCAAAAACACATGTTTTATCTCTATCGGATCAAGATGTATGTCGGCAAACGCCTGATCCATCCCAGGGAAATTAAGATGTCCGGAATCGAAGGCAATCACCGCACCATTCTTTCTGTAAAACCAAATATTGACATCGTTTTGGCGAATGCAAGAAATCGCTTCAGATAAAATGCCTGTGTTTGCCGGGTTGCAATATCGCAATCCCCTGCTGATACGCGGTTTAATATGCTCATCAAAAAAATATAGCAATTTCATAAAACACAATTCCCCTACATACGAATCTTAATTTCGCTGGTTAGTGTATACTAACCATGTTATTGTAACACTTTTCTAAGCATAAAAACTGCCATACGATGCAAAGGGGAATCATCACGTGAAGATCAGTAACAAAATAATTATGGGAATATTGCGGCTTATCTATTTTTTGAATCCGCAGGCTAAGAATCCGGACAGGGTCTATCCACACGCCAAAGCACATAATGAGCGGCAAGCCTTCAAGATTCCAAAAGGCAAAAAAATAGACTATGACAGACTGGACATTAAAACCGAGATCGGCTCCTATCCATGCCTTCGGATCAAGAAAAAAGGTCAAAATCCGGATATAGCCGTCCTATATATTTGTGGCGGAGGAGGCGTCTATGACTATTGCCGACACCAGCTTTTCCTTGCCAAAAAACTCCTGAAATGGGTGGATGCCGAAATCTATTACCCCTTTTACCCCCCTTCGACCAAACACCCAATCAAAGAAGCCTTCAAAATGGTCTTTGAGACGTATCGGACGATGTTGGATAACTATAGCCATAAAAAGATAGGCGTCATCGGCATCTCCTTCGGAGGTACAGCAGCCATGACCATGATTTCTTGGAATAACGACTACAAAGAAGAACTCCCCATGCCGGCTCTAACGATCGCTCTATCTCCCGGTCATGTACCGGCAAACCCGCTTGAAAGAGATATGCTTGAAGTCTACAGAGGTATCGACCCCATGGTCCCCGTCGACTGGCTAGAAACCTTCGGGCGTATCAACAAAGGCGGACAAGACCTCGATCACTGGCTGATCCACACGGCTCATGGAGATTTTCGTAATGCAGGAAAAATCTTTCTATATTA
>JAAZJV010000300.1 GCA_012800135.1 Clostridiaceae bacterium
ACGCTGTATCAGGACATTAACTATTATCCTCATGAGACGATACAGCATTCGCAGAAAAGCCCACGCAGCGAAACATCTCATTCGGTCGTCGTGCGTGAAAATACTTGGCTTTACGGCGTGATCGGCGAGCGCGCCCTTGTCAACTCATGGCATCACCAGATCGTCAATAAGCTCGCGCCGACCTTGACGCCGACGGCACACAGCAGCGACGGTATCATCGAAGCCTTTGAGACAATGTCCAACGCACCCGCACCATTCGTTGTCGGCGTGCAATGGCATCCTGAAGAGCTCCACACAACACATGCAGTCATGGCAAAGCTATTCTCCTCTTTCGTTGACGTATGCCGAGACGCAAAATCTTAAAAAGACATGCCTTTCGCTCACCAATTATGTCCACGACAAGAAGCGCCCTCTGATCTCAAAAGGCTTTCTTTGCGCGTCAATGGCAAGCACAGACCCTTGTCACTAGGCATTCTTGCCATGTGCATTCTTCAAATGAGAAAGCAAACCATATAAATCTCAATTGGCGTAATGTAAAATGATGCTTCTCAAGCTCCAGGAGTTGGCTTCTTCTTCTTTTCTTTTTTCGGTTCAGACCAATCAAGAGCTTCGTTGCAGTATACGCAACGTTTAAGAGAATGAACAGGGATATAGCTTACAAGCTTATGACAGCGTGGACAAAGATAGGCATCCGATTCCGACTCCTGAACGGAGTTTTTTCGGAGTGCGCCGTACTTAATTCTTCTTCGAGTAATTGTAGTCTTAATCAAATTCATATGCTCAAAACCCTGCTACTATTATATCACATGGTTTCAGCGTGATTCTTTTACGAAAAGTCCACAAGTACGTTGCATATGAAAACCCGGTAATATTCTTCCATCTCTTAAAATCACGTTTTTATTTGCAAGAATATCAACACTCAAGATCGTTTGCCGTGGGATGAACCGATCTCTTAAAAACGCATTTGTACATGCAAGAATATCAACACTCAAGATCGTTTGCCGTGGGACGAACCGATCTCTTAAAATCGCGTTTGTACTTGCAAGAATATCTGTTATAATGATCCGGCTACAGATTCCGGATGAGATGATCACGCTCCGCGCATAGACAACAGTCCTGTGATGATGTCATCCCGGCACGCCGAGCAACGATCATAGCTTCACGCATAGGAGTCCGTCCGAAAAGCTGATCGAGGACAATGATCTGTTAATGAATGCGCCTCTCGCATAGATTACAGTCGATACGATCCATATTGAGGTGTCCGAGGAGAAGTACCCAAGAGGCCGAAGGGGACGGTTTGCTAAACCGTTAGTGGGGGCAACTCCAGCGAGGGTTCGAATCCCTCCTTCTCCGCCACAAATTGTCCCAAAACGCCGTCATACAAGGCGTTTTGGGACTTTTTTGTGCCCGAAATAGAATAATTTAAACTGTACCCTTAAAACTGTAATCTATAGGTTGGACACTAGCTGTTTTTTAAAACCCTTAAAACTGTAGTCTATAGATTGGAGACTAGCTGCTTTTGAAAACCCTTAAAACTGTACACTTAAGTTTCTTGAATCCTTGGCTTCGGACAAACAGAATTTTTGGTTCTACAATGAGCTTAGAACAAATCGCACTTCTCCGTTTCTCATGCCTAACCGAACTGATTCAACTATATCAGCAGCAGTGTTCTTGCGATGCCGAAGTAGATGAATAGCGAGATTGCGTCAACGATGGTTGTGATGAGCGGTGCAGCCATGATGGCGGGATCTACTTTCAGTTTGCTGGCAACGAGCGGTAAAACACCTCCAATGAAAGCGGCGATAAAGACGGTGACCATCATC
>JAAZJV010000301.1 GCA_012800135.1 Clostridiaceae bacterium
CGCTTTGTTTTTCTACTTTCCTTAAGCAGCAAAACGAGTTTGCTGTTTTATCGAAGGAAAGACGCCGACTTGAAAAAGAGCGAGACGAACTTGCCGACGATTATGAAATGCTCAAAAACCTTAACGAGATGGCGGACAGCGATATCTATATCGAGCACATCGCTCGACAATACTTAGATATGGTGCGACCAGGCGAATTTTTAATCATAGAATAATAAGGAGTCGGAGAACTCGACTTTTTTAATGGACGAAGGGAGGCGCGACATGAAAAACGATCTTCTCATCGTCGTGGATATGCAAAATGATTTTGTGGATGGCGCTCTCGGAACGCCTGAGGCGCAGGCTATTGTGCCGCGTGTTGCGGAGAAAATCAGCCAATTCGAAGGCCGCATCATCTTTACTCAAGACACACACGATGATCAGTACTTAGAGACGCAGGAAGGGCGTATTCTTCCTGTGGAGCACTGTATTCGCGGTACGCGCGGGTGGGATATCATTGACCAACTTGACCCGGGAAGCGACGTTGCCATTGAAAAGGATACTTTCGGCGCGAAGGAGCTTGCTCGGATGCTCGTGGAAGATCATAAGAAGGAGCCGATTACGTCGATAACGCTGATCGGACTTTGTACTGATATTTGCGTCATCTCCAACGCCCTTCTGATCAAAGCGTTCCTTCCCGAGGTGCCTATTCGTGTCGATGCGGCATGCTGTGCCGGCGTCACACCGGAAAGTCACGAGAACGCTCTCAAGGCTATGGAAGTTTGCCAGATCGACGTGATTCGCTGATTTTAATCATGGCCTCCAAGGAACAACTATTTCACGATCAATTGCGCTAATCAGGCGATCGTAGAGTGCGAACGTATCAATGGTTTGTGTAAGGGAAGAGACTGCTTTATAGGCCAAGAGCATTGATCAGGTACTCGTATCGTTCCATCGTATCGACATCTTCATAGATGAGGTCGCTTCCGCCTGTTTTGATAAGCTGCAGCGCGTCAGGATGGCGCTTCATGACCTGCCGTCCTCCGACATCGCCTTCTAATGCAGCAAGTTCATCGTAATAATCTTTTCCAAAAAGAACCGGCGAGGCACGGGAACCGTCTTCGCGACAGGGAACGAGAATCGCGTTGCGTATCGCTTTTTCGGTGAGTGTTCGCATCGTGCCCGGTGAGATGATCGGTTGATCGCCCGGCACACAAAAGCAAGCCATGCTTGACTCGTCGAGGACGGTCGCTGCACAGGCAACGGACGTGCCTTGCCCCTCCAAATAGCGCGGATTATAGATCACGGTGATGCGCGCGTCGGGCGGTGCGTCCTTTTGTATAACGGGTTTAATAACGTCGCGAATCGCGTCCAAATCGTGACCTGTCACAATGACGATGTCGCGACAAGGACCAGCAAAGATGCGCCGAAGTGTGTGCACGATGACGGCCTCATTGCCAAAGGGAAGCAGCAGTTTGTTGTATCCCGGCATACGCGAAGAAGTGCCCGCCGCGAGCAGGATCGATGAGAAAAGAGGCCTCGACGGACGATCATGCGCCAACCCCATGTACGTTGTAATCTTGTGATCTTTTGTCGGATCTTTCCCTCTGAAAAAGACAGCGTCGATGCCCGGTACTTCAAGAACCGATTTTGCCCACACGCGAAGTTTGGGGTGAGAACGCATGTCTTCCGGCAACGTGTCAGTCTGATGGAAGATGACGGCAACTCGACTCGTCGGAGGGATGCCTTTTAGAAACATGCCGCTTTTCAACAGTTTGACGAGATGGTCAAACGTGATGACGTCTCCTTCCTTGATCCCAATTACGTTGGCAAATAGATCGGAGCGATGGACGACATCTTCCGTGCATTTTTTGCCCAGTCCGGAAAGACCAAATAAGATTAATGTAAGGTCAGTTGTCTCAGGGATCACCGGCTCATGGGGAGCGTGCGCTTTGAAAGGCTTTCGTTTCGATCCGTCTGCTTCACAAAGAAAGAGAGGTACGCGATCGGATTTGGTCTCATTCTTCATTTTTTCTACAAAAAGCGGGTCATTCGACATCCTAAGCGCTCGAATGTGAGCATCGAAGACTTCCTTGTCGATGCCTTTGTATTTACCTTCGATATTTTCAAAAGGATGCTGAAACCAGACACCAGAGGATGTCGGCGGATCGCCGAGTGTGACCGCTTGCAGCGCATCGGGTATAGAGCCGTTTTCTGCTACACGCGCAAACTCTCTTTCACAATAAAGCGGAGCAAACATGGCCGTCGTTGACGTCAGTGTCACTAATCGTTTGTTGTCGTATCGGAGAAATAGATCAAAAAGCGTCGTCGTTTTCCCGCCCCCGCCGATCGTACTGATGACGAAAGGCGAAACCATGTATTTGTCTGCGCGCGCGACGAGTGTGGCCGTATACGCCTCAAAGGAAATCTCATAGCAAGAAGATGTCTCTGGCTGTAATTGGAACAACCGGTCAGGCATGATCGCACCCGTTTTTGACGAAACGAAGCGAGCCATGTGCGACAAAAAAGCGGATGATCGCTTCGAGGACAGCGCCGGAAATCGTACGGCCCTTGTCGCTGATGGTGTAGCAATGGTTTTCAAATCCTCGCGGGTCGATGTCGCCGACTTTTAAGCCTTTTTTTGCAGGAAAGCCCGGAGCGATTAGTCCGCGCACGATACCGTCGATCGGCGCGCGAACAGGCTCTCCTGAAACCGTCAGTACGGGATCTCCCTTGTTTACCAGATCGCCGATCCGGTGTAAACAAGTGACGTCTCCATCACACGGCGCGCGAAGGACGCGATCATACGTGTGGCCTGTGATGTTGCCGGGAATTCCTGTATTTGGCAAGGCTTTGCCCTCCCGAATGAGGGTGCCTAGGTAATGGCCGCGCTGTGTCTCAACGACAATGTCCGCATCTTCGCCGGCGGTGATTTCCGGCCCGAGCCCGATTACCAAGGGCGCCCAGCTGCGGTCGTAGTTCGGCTTCTTCTTGCTGATCGTCGCGTCGACAAAAACATCCGGATTAAGAGCCTTCAACACGACATGATCGGGGACGGTGAGCACAGGAATGATATCTGCGGCAAGTGTTTCCTCAATGGCATCTATCCCGTCGATATAACGCGCCGTTACACCTTCAACCGTGTACTCTTTCTCGTAGATGCTGTTGCAAAAGGAGACCGTTCGACGGACGCAGGCGGGTTGCTCAAGATCACAGACGATGACACGCATACCTGCATTCCACAGACGATGGATGACTGCTGACGCGAGATCACCGCCACCTCGAAAGAGTACCGTGATGGCTTTATCTTTGGCGCGAGGCATGGCAGCGTATTTCTTTTTCTTTGTATCTTCGGACATGAAAACCGTCTCTTTCTTACCTTGGATTAGAGGAACGACCCGTCAGCATTATTTTGCCGGCAGAGGGTTATCAGTCGGCCAGTGTATCAAAATATCCTTGGATGAGGACAACCGGCGTGCCTTTGTCGCCGCTTCCTGATGTAAGATCGGCGAGCGATCCGAGAAGATCGGTGATCCGGCGAGGCGTGGTGCCCTCTTTTTCTTCGCCGAACGACGTCTTAGCGTCTTTATCGCGGATGGCCGTTTTGATCGCCGTTTCGAGCTCGGAGCCACGCAAGTCGGAAAATTGATTGTCCGCAAGATATTTGAGCTTCAGTTCATTTGGCGTACCGGTAAGCCCGTCGGTATAGGCCGACGAGACGACTGGGTCGGCAAGTTCCCAGATTTTGCACACGGGATCTTTGAAAGCGCCGTCGCCGTAAATCATAACTTCAATGTGTTTGCCGGTGCGTTTCAGAAATTCCGCGGCGATGGCATCTACCAGTTCTTTGCCAGCGCGCGGGAAAAGCTTAACGCGCTCTTCGTCGGCCTTGTTGCTGCCTAGGAGCCCGTAAGTTTCGTTGTAGCCATGCTTGTCGGAGGGCTTGGCGAGAATATCTTCTAAACCGAGCACACGTTTCGCGCCGGCGCGCTTAAGGAGTTTTTTCGTTCGTTCACGTGTGTGGATGTCACACGCCAGAACATAGGGTGTGTATTCCAGCACCGCTGTCGGCCGATTGGCGAGGATGATCTCTGATGTGCAGCCTTCCTCGGTGATGATATCGTGGTAATACTTGACATAGTCTACGCCGGTAAAATGATGGCGGTATGTGCCGAAACGCTCGCGATATTCCTCTTTTGTGAGACAGCATGTCAAGGGATCAATTCCCGCTTCATCCATGCGATCGACGTCCATGAGGGCGTTGCCGACTTCGTCGGTCGGGTAGGCGAGTTGCAGAACGATGTGTTTTGCGCCGCGCGCGATTCCCTTGAGGTTGAGAGCGAACCGATTGCGGCTCAGAATCGGGAATACGAGACCGATTTCTCCTTCAGGGAAAAGCCGACGCGTATCTTCAGCGATATCGTCGCAGGTCGCATAGTTGGATTCAGCCCGTGCTACCACAGACTCCGTGATGGCAACGACATCGCGATCATGCAGCTCAAAACCTTCGTCTTTTGCTGCGAGCAAAACACTGTCAACGGTTATCTCAATCAGGGGATCTCCGCCCCTTATGATAGGGGTGCGAATACCACGAGAGGTTGTGCCTGTTCGTCTTTTCATGGTGTGTGCGGCAAGAGCGCCGCCTCTCCTTTCAGCTTCTAGCATTGTGCCGATATTGTGCC
>JAAZJV010000302.1 GCA_012800135.1 Clostridiaceae bacterium
GCTTATATTCTTCCATTGTGACAGCCAATCAACCTTGATAAAAACATTGTCCTATGACTTCTTCATATAGGTCTCTCATCATAGCTAGAGTATTCTTGATATCAAACTGCTGAATATGTTGTCTGTTGTTCTCTATCTCAATAACGAAATCTTCGTAAGTTGTTTTTTGCAGGAGCTCGGTTAATGCCTTTACGTCTCCGGCCTCGAACAACATCTCACTATTCACCAGCAAATCAACCGTTCCCCTGTTTCTGGCAGCAATACAAGGCAGACCGACGGCCATCGCTTCCATGAGGGCTACGGGAAGTCCTTCACGATACGAGGGAAATACAAACACATCTGCCATCGTATAGAAATTCACAACATCTTTCCTATACCCTGCCATCACGAAACGATCGCTCACACCAAGGCTTTTTGCCATCTCCCGGAGTTCATCTCTTAATGGTCCGCGACCACAAAGAACATACCAGCAATTTTTCAACTCAGGCAATGCTTGAATCACGACTTTATGATTTTTGTTTTTATTGATCTCTCCAACGGAAAGAAGAACCGTTGCATCCAGAGGAATACCAAACTCTTTCTTTAGTTTCTGGCACTGAATGGCGCAAAGGAGAGCTGAGAAGTTGTTTTCCTCCAACGAGGTTTTTGCAGGTTCATCGGTATAGATATCGCGCATCTCGGCTTCCATTGAGGAGAGGTCGAAATGCTTGATAGTCTGGCCGGCAGACTGCGCATATTTTTTTCTGAGAAAGTCGTTATCCTTTAACTTGATAACGGCATCGGCTACCCCGGAAGTCGTATTATCGATTATCTCACCATTAACACCGCTCTCGATCAGATTCTTGCTATCGATGACCTCAGAGCAGATAACAGGAAGACCGCCCGCCATGGCTTCGATCAATGCGATAGGAAGGTCTTCTTGGAGCGATGTGGAAACAAATAAGTCTGCCGCGTTGCAAATCTCGCTTACGTCATTCCGATGGCCGAGAAAATGGACGTGATCAGAAATGCCAAGTGTTTGTGCCTTGTCTTTTAGCTTCGCATCAAGATCACCGTAACCACAGAGAACATAATGTATGCCACTTAACTTTCCGGCAGCTTTTAGCTCCCCGAGCGCGTCAAGTACAACGGCATGATTATTCCGAGCGGAGAGTTTGCCTACGGAGAGAAGTACAAAGTCATCAGCATTTAGTCCGAGTTCGGCTCGTTTGTTATCCCGGTCACCAATGCGTTTGCTGAACTTCTTAAGATCAACGCCTACACCGGGAACGTAGACCACTTTTCCTGCCTTGAAATTCTTGGCTCTAGCGTAGTCTTCTTTATTAATGGTGATGAGTACATCCGTCTTTCGAGCCATTAATCTCTCAAGGGGATAGAACAAAAGCCAGTAGATCAGAGGTGCTCCCTTATAAAAATGGAAACCGTGAGCCGTGTAAAATATTTTGGTCCCTTTCTTTCGAGCACTGCCTGCCGCCAGTCTTGTAAGCATTGCGCCTACGGGTGTATGGCAGTGGATAACGTCATACTCTCCTTCATCGATGATTTTTTTTAGTTCTTTATAAGCTTTTATATTTCTTGGTTTGAACGGATTGCGCTCAAAGGGAATGTCGTAGTAAACATCGCAATGAGGGATAACGCAATCGTCAGGATTTTCATAGTCGTTGCTCGCAGCGACAGCCGTTGTCCAACCCATCTCTTTAAATATCTTCAAGTAAGGGATTTGGAATACGGCTATATGGATTTTGACAACAGTCGCTACAAAGAGCACTTTTTTCATAAA
>JAAZJV010000324.1 GCA_012800135.1 Clostridiaceae bacterium
AAGCGCTAACGTAGGTTCCCGAATTTGCCCTTTTGCAGATATAACCGGATTGGCAGTTGATTGTCGTTTTGTTCGTGGGTTGGTCTTGCACAAGCTGGTAATCGACGTAAAAATCCCACCAGTTAACATTATCTGTGCCGTACTGCACATGCGTTAAACGAGGCATGACTAATCCTCCTTAAACCTTGATCCAGATGTCGCCGTTTGCGCCTCCGGAAGGATTGGACGTGCTAATCGTGATCTTACGCTTTTGATCGGTATTGAGCGTCGCCTCTTTGCCATTGAGCGCCGTTTGTAAGCCTGTGACTTGAGCAATCGTGTGGTTATGTGACGACGGGGCGTAGTTATGGGTATGATTTGACGCTGCCTTACCATCAAGCGTTGACTGCAAGTTTGTGATTTGAGCAATGGTGTGGTTATGAGACGAGGCAGCTTTGCCATCTAACGCAGATTGCAAGCCAGAGACATTGGATATGCTATGTGAGTGTGAGGAAGCCGCTTTGCCATCAAGAGCCGTTTGCAAGCCTGTGACTTGAGCAATGGTGTGGTTATGAGACGAGGCGGCTTTGCCGTCCAGTGCTGTTTGTAAACCCGTGACATCTGCAATGGCATGGCCGTGAGAGGCATCTGCAAAAGCGGAACTTTCTTTCCCGTCAAGCTTATCTGCATCTAGTCCGGAGTTTTCTCCGTCAACGGTTTTGAGCTTCGTTAAAATATCGTTTGCAGTATAATCTGAGGCAGGCAAGCATGCCGCGAGTCCTCCATCCAAAATGTCCATATTGGCGTTGTGGTCGGCAATGTTATAAGACTCATTTGCGTCTGGTTTTTTCAAGTTATAGTTTGTTGTGTATTCAGCCATTGAAAACCTCCTCTCTTAGTCCATGGTGTGTATATGCACTAAGTTGAGCATGTGTGTACGACGAAAGATCACTGTGGGTGTTGTAAAGCAGCGTGACATTGATTATCAAATTAGCCGGGCATTTGGCTTTAAGTCCGGCTTTCACCACATCAAAATGACGTTTAACACCAAGCTCGAGTCTCACCGTCATGACGTAGGATGACGAATCAACAGTCAATTGGTACCCTTGTTCTCCGACTAAAGCGGCAAGTTCTTCTTTGATTGTTTGAAGTGTTACAATTTGATTTGAACCGATTCTTGTCAAGACAACAAAACGTCGATTCTCTAGATTATCAGAAGCAAGTGGCGTGATCCTTAGTAAAGATTCATACCTTGATATTCCTTCTTCCTTAGCACTGTCAAGGAAGGCATTCTCCAATACGTCAAACAGTTTAGCCCAAGCCAATTCGAATTCAGGTTCTTCACTCTCCAACAAGCTTTCAAAGTGTGGCCGAAGAAAATCAGGCAAATAATCATTCAATTTTCGATTATCAGGTAACATTGAAAGCTCCTCTCTCGGGAATAGCTTCCGGTGAAACCACATAGTTTTTTGCCAGACCATTGATGGTAAGGTCTTCCACATCAATTACTCTGTCCACGGCCAGCAGGATTGTGTTAAGCGCAGCTAGCCGAACGATGACGTTGTCTTGGTCTTCCCAGGTTCTCACGAGGTCTTGATAATGTTGATCCAGCGCTTCTTCAATGAGAAGTTTGATATCAATGAAACTGTAGCCGGTTTCAAGTGTCAGTTTGGCTGACAGGTCAATTTGTACTGTTGTTGCCCCCTGCACTGTCACTATGTGACCAATCGGCGCAAGACCATAACCTAGACCAGCATTCTGAGTAGGGTCGATCTCGGTTTGAACATAATCAACTAGACTTGTACTTGGAGCGTCATATTCAGCCGACACAAAAATAATTTTTACTGTTCCGCCTCCATCCCAATGCGGAATGACCTTCACCCCACCAACGCCTTGGATTAGTTTGACTCTATATTTGTAGTCTGCGATATTCCCGCCAAAGGCAAAAGATGCAAAGCTATCAAGATATCGTGACCGGAATGATTCGGTGTCCTCTTCCTCTTCCCCTGGAATGAGGATTTCGGTTATGGCTGCTGTTTGAAGTCCTTGAATGTAATTGATGGGAATAAGATCACCCATGCCCAAGTAAGCTCCCGGTGTTTCACAAACGAGCTTATAAGCACCGTTTGAAATCTTCTCACTCACAGCGTAATTAAGCTCATCCAAGTTAAACCGAGAACCAATCGGAATGTCCACATCGGACGGTGCAAACTCACCTTTTGCAACAGTTGCTCTCGCCGGTGCGGGCGACAAACCACGTTCTTTAGCTCTCAAAATGAGCGCTTCACGTTCTGCAGTATCGACAAAAATCTGATCCATTGTCCAGGTGAGCTGATCATACAGAAGTGATAACTCTGCAGCGGCAGGAGCAAGAGCATCATAAATAATGGATCCTTCTCGTTTATCCATCGAGTCAGGAATTCTTTCTAGCATCCTGTTGAGGATGGCTTCATATGATGTCATGAGTTACCTCCATTTCACCGAAAACCGTAATGACATAAAATGTCACGCTTAGCTTCTTTTTTTGCTGAGTAAAAGCAAAATCGGTTACCTCGCTAATTCGATCGTCTTGTGTCAATGCTTCAGTAATTCGGCGTTCGATTTCTAATCTTACCCAGTCCGGATCCTTGCCGTACAGGTCATTGAATTCGGTGCCGTAATCCCAAGAATAGATTGGCCACTCGAAACGTTCTGTCTGTAGAATGCAGAAGATCGCTTGCGCTACAGCCGCTCGCCCGTCAATAATGCGACCATCTTCCAGAGCATATGTTTTGGATGGTTGCACCTCGAATTCAATTCGTTCATTGATTGTGGTTTTAGGAATCATTGCAGCACCCCCAAAATTAAGAACTGCTGTCCGCCCTGTTGTCGAAGCAATGCAACACGATCTCCGACAGCAAGTCCAACCCCCTGAAGCCAGACGCATTGGGTAGAGGTGATTGATAATTTCTGGTCGATGGCGATTTTTAACGGTGATGTTGATTGAACAATCCCGAATATCAATTTAACCGGAAATGTCGCTTCTACAGCGTTAACAGCCGTTTGTTTAATTGTCTCGAAAACATCAGACAATATAACCACCTCCTGCCAAATTCAAGTCCATCGTGTGTTCTGATTCACTGAATTCGTGCTTTGCTTTTTCAACCAGCATCCATTGCTGAATCCCATTCAAGTTAACAAGAACCATTGAGCCCGCTCGAACACGTACGTCCCCAAAAACATTCTTAACTGACAACTTTTGCTCTACTTGATTGTGAAGATTCAGCAGCGCATCAGCTTTTTGTTGAGCATTAACTTTCTCTTCTACTTTTTCATAGTGCTGCAACAAGCCCCACTTGTTCTGATTGGCCGTCGATTGAGCGATGTAAATTTCACGTTTTCCCGTGTTTTTGTTATCTCTGAAGAGCTTGATCCGGTTATAAGTCTTCGCGTCGATCGATCGTGAGAGATCATAGTTCTCTGATGCACCGTCATCCAGGACAACAGGCACCTTCATATCCTTAATTTCTTTGAGTGATATCCTTCCAAAGTCATCAAACAGCACGAAAAGCCTCCGGTTCTGCATGAGCGTGGCATCTAGTGCATTTCCGATGATGTCAAATAAGGTTTGATTATCTTCAACGCGTGACGGGATAACATAACCCGTATTAGCTAGGGCTCCCGTTTTTAGTCTGAAATCATCCGCAATCATTTTGACAACTTGATCAGCACGCTTGCCGGAATACACATACGTGTCTTTGTTCTTTAAGTAACGCAACTGATCGTAAGCCGTAAATTTAACCCGGTCCTTATCAAGCTTCTCAGTAAATAAAAACCCATAGAACACATTCGCACCATCAACCTTGAACCGGACGGCGTTTCCCATCTCAAACGGCACAGGCATCAAGCAATTGAATGTGAGCTTCCCTGGATTATTCTTCCTGGACGTATCCCAAACGACTTTTCCCTCTACGGGTGGCTCGTATATTGTGCTGCCACTCAGGACGACCAACTCGTACATAAGGCACCTCCTACTTCGGCGGAATCCTTAATACCTGGCCGACATATATCGTGTAGTAAGCGACGCGCTTCCCTTTGTTTCTAGGCGCTATAAGCGCCTTGTTCGCGTTGTAAATCTTCTTCCAGAGCGCACCGTTACCGTAATAACGCTGAGCAATCGCCCATAAACAATCCCCCTTCTTGACTGTGTACAAACCTTCCCCTTCTCTTTTAGGGGCACCGGTACGAGCAGAGGTTGGTGAGGCGACAGCTTTTGTAGTTTTAGTTGTATTTTTAGTTGTTGTCCCTGGAAGAGCAATGGTTTTCAGGCCGTAATCAACGTATTGTTTGAGTTTTACCGAGACCGTTATATCAAGTGCGTTTGACGCAGCCTCTTCGATCGTATAGTCCTCAAGCGAGACTTTCATGTTCGTCCCAAAGCCCCGTTCACGAACCACAATAAACTGAAATGGTCTTTTGCTAACTTTAAGTTTTTCAAGATGTTCAAGGAAGAACTTCTGCGGTTTGAAGTTAACAACGAACGGATATCTTTGATAGGGTAACTCAAACTTAAACTCAATCTGCGTAAGTCCGGGCCTTTTAAGTTGATTGACCTCACCTTCGTTGATGAGGTCAACCGTTTCATTTTTATTCTTGATTTGCATCTTAATCAATGAAGGCGCGTACGGCAGCAACACATCGTCTAAAAACACCTTATGCATGGCTACCCTCCGCAGCTCCAACAAGCTGCCCTCTGAGCCAGTCACTGAACTGATCAACAACGCCGTCAATGTCGGGCTCGGATTGTACGTTCGTGAAGTCAAAACTCATATCCGCAAACGTGAATCGATTAATCACGTCGCGTTCAGCAATCTCCCTCAAATATTTAAGTTCTTCATTACTGATATCAAGAGAATCTTTTATGCTTCCGACGTTCCTGTCGATGTTCTTGATCGCCCCTGTAGAGACCGGCTCGAATGAATAACTTGCAGGATCGACCGGTCGAAAATCCTCAACCGTTTCGACTCCGCTTTCTTTTTCTTTGTCGAGCTCACGTTTCGCCGCATCAATCTCGGCCAGCCTAGCAGCTGTGGCGTCACGGGCATTTTGCTTCATGGCTGCAAGTTCTGCCGCACGACCTTCTATGCCTGCATTTATTTCAGCTCTCTGAGCGTCTAGTTCTGCTTCTCTAGCCTGTTTAGCCGCCTCGTTTTCGAGAGCTGCCATCGTTCCAAATGTAACGTGTTCGATAAGATCAATGCTGACAAAGGGAATCTTATTAAGCGTATTAATGAATCCGTTGATAATATCGATGGCTCCGTTAACCATGTTTTGCAAGATCATCAGGACTGATACCTTCATATCCCCGATAAAGCCTGCAATCGCTACACCTGCGCTTGACCATGCGAGTTTCAAACGAGCAATTAGGTCAATAACCCAGTACACGCCGGTAAAAAAACCTATTTTGACCCAATCCCAAGCGGTTAGGA
>JAAZJV010000336.1 GCA_012800135.1 Clostridiaceae bacterium
CCCAGTCCCAGCCATCGATTCATCAATGTAAAAACGAAAAGATTGACTATCGTCGCGACAATACCGGAGAAAAAGTATCGGATAAATTCCCGACTGAAAAACAGTTCGCGCAAAAACGCTCCGAAGCGTCGGCACCTGTCCTTCGATGTCGGAACGCTCCGGTCGTTCTCATTATTAGATTTCATCGTCATCCGTGTATGCCTCTTCGAAATACGACCGATCTTCTCTCGAGCGGAGCCTGTATGACTCGCGATCGTCGCTTTCAGGATCCGATTCCGGTTGGCGAATCGGGGGGCTCTGCAAGAAAACCTGCCTCATATTTGGGAAACGGCGCATCGCATCAGGGCTGGGACGCCTTCTTACATGAAGCACTTCCTCACTTGAAGGCACATCTTTCGGAACATCGTCCAATCTGTAAAAGTCATGAGAGGAAAAATCAACTTCCGACTCGTCGTTATCATCTGCAAGCTCAGCAGAAGCATCCGAATCAAAAGTGCCGCCCGAAGGTTCATCATCTTCGTCATACAGATCTTGATCATCAAAAGACTCTTCAAAACTCTCATCGACATCACGATCAACATAATAAAAACCGGAGTCATCAGAAACGGATTGATCACTCAAAAACGCGTCATCGTCGTCGAACATATCCTGATCGTTATCCGGATCCTCGATATCATCATCGAAGGTTTGTTCTTGCGAGCAACTGTCATTCTCTTCCATTAGACTTGAATCTGAAGTCATCTCATCCCGATCATTGGAATAATCGTCAAAATCAGTTATAGGACATGGTTCACCAACCATAACATCATCATCGTCATAGGGATATCCGTCGAAATCAGCCATTATATCCGGTTCTGAAACCCACTCGTCTTCTTCCGTATAGTCAGCCAATACGTCTTCTTCATACTCACTTTCATCCGCCAGTGAATTTGAGAAATCATCGTCTTCTCTTACCGATTCAGGCTCATTTCGTGTATATTCACGTTTCATTCCCTTGATATACAGCACGCCTTTATCCTCTACGTCATCCCTCACGTCATAATAATCATCTTCTTCAAAGGTAAAGCTGTGTCTGCGTCGCGCGAGCACAGATTTAACAGCAAAAACAACAGCCAGAATCAAAAGGAGCAGAACGACGATGGCTACGACAATCACCCAAGGCGGCAGCAACAATCCAAATAGCGACAATTGGCGAGGCTCTGACGGCAGCGTCTCTACCTGTGCTCCCGGCACTGTCATCACGTCCGTCTCATCAATTGGTTCAGTTACGATCGGAACAGGAAGCTCTGATCGTTCAAGGTAGCTTCCTCTCACAGGCACCGGCCAGCTTCCGACGCTGATCAAGGAATCGTACACTGTATCGTAAAGAAATAGTGTCTTCTTTTCAGAATCGTTGACACGGCAGACGAGCAGCACCATATTTTCAGGAGGATCAGGAATCGGAATATCCGAACGGTCATTCTCCGTTTCCGTTGGCTCGGGATCCGTACCCTCTGCAGCGTAGGCATACCGACCGGCATTCTTTTGCCGACGCGCTTCCGAATCATTTTCTTCAGAGAAGCTCTCTGAAGGTTCAGCAACACCTGTTATGTCAGAACCCTGATCTTCTCCCGATGTCGGCGAAAGAGCATCCATCTCTTCATAGCCTGAACGGTACTTCTCATAAGGGACAAAAGAACCCGGCAACAGCCGGTACACCGGTACACGTTCCCCACGCACCTTCAACGTCGTTAGTTCGAATCCGTCGGGAACTGCGTTTTCCGGCAATACCGTTACCGTAAAAAAGCGTGACGACCATTCGCTTCGAAAATAAGGGACAAATACTCCGCTCTCATCGTCATAAGCATAGAAGCGTCCGTCATCGTCGTCCTCCGCCTTCAGCCAAAACAGCGTATAGGGCAACGATTCCGATTGGAACGCATCCATCTCTACTCCATCGTGCTCAACTTTAACAGCGCTAAACGAGGAAGGCACCCGCTCCGCAGAAGGCATCGATTCAGGCACACTCAATAGTTCCCCGTCATATCGCTTCCCTGTCCATGCCACAGGATCCGGCACTTCTTCCGGAGCAGTCGTGATCGGTGTCACCGA
>JAAZJV010000051.1 GCA_012800135.1 Clostridiaceae bacterium
AGGAAGGCACCCGCTCCGCAGAAGGCATCGATTCAGGCACACTCAATAGTTCCCCGTCATATCGCTTCCCTGTCCATGCCACAGGATCCGGCACTTCTTCCGGAGCAGTCGTGATCGGTGTCACCGAGGGTGTCATTGAAGGCGTTGTTGAAGGAACGGTTGACGTTGTACTCGTACTCTTCGGTGTAATTGTAGTAGTCGTAGTCGAGCGCGTACTCCTTGGCGTCGTTGTCGTTGTAGTCGTTGGCCTTGTCGTCGTTGTTGGCTTAGTCGTAGTTGTTTGTTGTGTGATGTTAATGGTGAGTGGTGACGGGTACGATAATTTATTTTCAAAACCGTCCGATGCATTGATTACTTGAATAGTTGCTGAACCTTGTTTTAGCGCTTTGAAAGTGATTCTGACGGCCAGATCAACCATCTTCTCCGTTTCTTCACCTTTTTCTACACCAACTAACTGCCTTTTTCTGACTGTATCGTATTCATTCACTTCGATACCTGTACCTATGCCAGAAAGATTTTCACAGGGTTTTAACAGTTGAACGAGAGTATTATCGTAGGCAATCAGAAAAGAAAATTTACGCGTTAGTGCCTTAGGCGAAAAACCGAGCGTCACCGTAAACATACTCCCAACGGGGACTTGAGAATTATGAGAAACACTGCTTCTCATCGTCACTTGTCGATCCGCCGCATATACAGCAGTCGAAAAAGTCGATCCGATGGCGACAATCAACGAAAAGATAAATATAAATACGAATACACGTGTTTTCTTTTTCATAAAAACCTTAATCCAAATATAATATGGTCGTCACAGGTTACACGGAAATCCTGATCGTCCGATATCCGTATAAACAAAGTCCCTCACTCTCTATGATCCTCCCGGAGAGGAAGATCGTGTTTGGGGAATAATTCGTCCGCGGTACATATGGTCAAACACAGCATAATAATCGTTAGAGTTGATGAAGCCATCCGGCACGGCGTCCATCGCCATAAGCTCCGCTTCGCTTCGCTCTTTTCCGCGGTACATAAAATCAAACACGGCGTAGTAGTCATTCGAGTTGATCCAGCCGTCACCACATCCGTCGCCGAAAATCACCAACTCGAGAAATACAACCGGTTCACTCACACCCGGCTTGTATATTCTGATCTTCGCGCCCGTGCCAAGAGCCATGTCGTTTGTCACAGGCTCGTCATTGCGTTGAGTTATCTCGATACTCATATCGGCAGGAAACACGAATGCTTCCTTGATACGTTTGGCGATATTTCGACCGTCGTCCGGCCAAGCATTGATCAGGAATCGACCCGTGATCTGATAGTCATCGACTAGGAAGACACCGTCCGGAAGCTGCACGTCCGGTATAACAGGAACATCAGGTACGATCTCTGGCGGCGGATCCTGCGGTCGCGTGACGCGGAGCGTATACGTGCGTGTTTCATTGCTTTCGGATGTCACCTCAATCACGATGTTATTCGTGCCGACGGAGAGCGAATGCGTACCGGCATTCTTTATTGTGCTATTCGTACCGGACACGCCAGATGCCGTCACTTGAATGGTGCCGGTGCCCGCAGGAACATCGACGTCATAGACATACGTTTCCATATTAAAAGCAGGCTTTAGCGTACCTTGAGAAACGTTGAGGGACTTAAGATAGTTGTTGCGATTGCCGTTGATCGAAGGATAAGGCGACGGATTATCCGGCATATTCGCCATGACGGGAATCTTGAACACAAAAGGCGTCTCTATCACACCTTGATCGAGATAATTAATAAAGGTTCTCGCCGACTCATATTTCGGCGCGTAGAGGTTCGCCATGTACTGGTGCGAAATACTGCCCGCTAAATTGAATTTTTGAAGATAGAGCGTATCTTGACCATGTCTAATGTACTCGTCGGCTATCCACGCAGAACCGCCGACAATCGCTCTCCATTGACTGTCCCACGGCAAATAATACCTTGTGCGTTCGACCTCCAGCGGACCACTGTTCGTTGCGCCGTAGCGTGCATATTTAAGGCCATTGAGAACCGGATCCGATCCGGAAAAAGCGCGGATATTGTAGAAGTTGTAATACCCTTCATAGCCTGCAACCGTACCGCTGACGGCTCCACCGCCTTGAGGCGAGACTTCCATGATGCAACGCTGAACAAGGAAAAAAGGATTTACGCCTGTGATCTCCGCCGCATCCATAAAAATCTCGGCGTATGTCTTGATTTTAGTTTGACCTTGATCGTCGATATACTCAACGCATCCTCTGGGAAGCGGCACATTTTCCGGCGTTGGATCGGTTGTGTTATCCGACGAAGGATCAGTCGGATCAGATGCCGCAGGGTCAGTCGGGCTTGATGCCGCAGGATCGGTCGGGTTCGATGAAGGTGCCGGCGGCTGGTACGTTTCTGTATCCGATTCCATGAAAGTGCCCTTCAATGCGTTGAAAATTAAAGTCAGATTCTGCACATTGGGTTCGTACGACAGACGCTCAAATTGGAATATGTGCTGTTCATTCAACCAAGTTCGCGGATCCATAGTATGTGCGACCATCTCATAGTTGGCCGGTTTCCATCCGCCGGCATCAATAAACACCCAAGTGTTGTCTCTGAAATTATATAGCGGCGACTCAAAGGCAACTTCACATAACGGCGCCCACCCCGGGACACAGCTTCGCGACGTATAAGTGCCATTCGAGCGTTTGACAGCCTGATATTGATCTTGAACCGCTTTTGAAAACGTCAATTTATTCGATGAGTTATTGTATTCGACAGCATGAAAGGCTTGAAAAACCCATGTCGGATGAGCCTGATGCAGCTTGCGAAGCGCCGGCTTATAACTTTCCGGAAATCCTTGCGCTGTTAGATACGCCTCGAATTCAGGCGTCGTCACTGGGTCTTCTGGTTCTTGTATAGGCTGATTGGTAAGTGTAACAAGCGGCGCATGAATATAGCCCTCCCCGCCTCCACGCACGTCGCGTATCCTATACCAGAGATCACTGCCGCTTGTAAGCTGTCCTTTCACCGACTCGTACACATCGACAGGAGAAGAAGCATCAAATAATTTCAGCTTCGCCGATTCCGTCGTCGGACCGGCTCTGAACCACGCCGCCGTTTTGACGTATCCGCGTCGATTGATCACCTCTACCACTGTAGGAGCCGCTTGAACTTCATTGGAATCGGATGAAACAAAAGTAACAAGAAGTGAAAAAAGCATCAATAGAACAGCGAGCCAAACACCGGCTCGACGTGCCGTTTCTTTTATGGAGGTCACTCTTTTTGCAACTTTTATAAGTTTCATCCTGTTTTCTTGTCGCGTTTCTTTCGCGCTTTTTTGGGCTCGCCAATCCTTTAAATAAGCCCACTTCGACGCTTAATTAATTATATTACATGAACTATGGACAATCGTAAGCTGAGATGGCGCCTGTTACCGCGATGTCTCACAACTGTAACATTATTATGTGAAATTATGCGAAATTATGCGAAATCAAAGTCGATCTCATCCAAACTCTTAGCATACGAAGGCAGAGCATATTTGCGAAACCACTTTACTTCCGGAAGATCGAAAGCATCAAGTCGTTCTCCAATCTCGATAATGGCGCGGTCAAATTCGCGATTCCCGACTTTTTTCTCGTCGAGACATTTAATGTACGCGGAAAAACAGTCAGCCGCTTTGACAAGAGCACACGCTTCTCTTACCATCGGTTCATCCTCCGGCGGGATAAGGAGCGGCCTGATCTCATTTTGAAGCTCGTCCGGCAACATGGCAAGAAGCGTTTCACTCGCCTCTTCTTCAATATCGCGGTATGTCAACTCCATAGGCAGGTTATGGTATTTCAGAGGCTTCGGCATATCGCCGGTTATGATCTCCGGCACATCATGAAAGAGAGCCAAAAGAGCCACTTTGCTCGGTTCCGGGCACAGGCGTCCGTCTGAATAATAGAGGCGTCGAATGAGGGCGAGCGCGTGTGCGATGACGGCAACGTCCATCGAATGCTCTTGGATATTCTCGAATTCGGTGTTTCTCATCAGACCCCATCTATTGATGTAGCGCATACGATGAATCATGGCATAAAAAGACGTATCCACGATAAACCTCTTTCCAGTGTCGGCACAAATTGGCGACATCCTTTATATACTCGCGTTCTGAGCGCTTGCGTTATGTTCTTTATATGGTCTTCACGCTCTACATCCTCTCCGAAAAAACGTGTCCCGAGTGGAGTATACGATATGAGCACAACGGCCATTATGTATTAGACTAAACGCCGTAGATCGCCGCAAACATGCGATTGGCGTAAGAATCTGTCATACCGGCGATGTAATCTGTCACAACGGTCACCGGCGCTGCGTTTATTTCCGGATGTCGTCCTTGGTAATTAAAGAATGCTTTTGCGGCAGCGCTCGTATCATCGCGGTCGCCACTTGTCGCAAGATCGACGTAATACTCGAAAAGCCCTTCCAAAACATTGCTCACTTGGCGTTCATAGCGCTGTGCCTTCGGCGCCTTGTAAATACGCTGTACGCTGATTTTAATCAAAGCCTGCAATGCTTCCGCCGCCTCATCGCTCATCACGATCGCGTCGCGGCCGTCGCTTTCTCGGATCACGTCACGTACAAGTGTGTTGGTAATTTCTTGATTGTTATGTCCCAACGTAGACACTATATCGCGCGGGAGATCACTGAACGTCAAAAGACCGCTTCGTGACGCATCTTCGACATCTCTTCCGGCATACGCAATCCTGTCGCATATGCGCACGACACATCCTTCTAATGTCGCCGGCATGATATGTTCCAGTGCGCTTCTCATGAGGTCGTCCGTTCCTTTATTGCGATACGGTACTAGACAGCGCTCTCCCCATTTCTCCCCGCAATGAGATGCAATTCCGTCGCGCACCTCAAAGGTAAGATTCAGACCGAACCCGTCGCGATGCTCAGAGAGCACGTCAATGACGCGCAGGCTGTGAAGTTCATGCTGAAAACCGATGTCGCATTCGCGGCATCTCTCTCGTATGAGGCGATCAAGCACGGATTCGCCCGTATGACCGAAAGGCGGATGTCCAAGATCGTGACCCAGCGCGATAGCGCGGATCAGCGTCGTATTGATGCCGAGACTGCTGCCGATCGTTTCCGCCAGATAGCTGACGTAGAGCACGTGTTCCATGCGTGTGCAGATGTGGTCGTTTTGCGGATTGAAAAAAACTTGCGTTTTATGCCGCAATCGTCGAAAAGGCATAGAATAAAGAATGCGGCCGACATCGCGCTCATAGACGGTTCGGACAGGACACTCCGGCTCAGGCAAAACGCGTCCTCGACTTTGTGAAGCGCGGGATGCGTAAGGCGAAAGTTGCGCGTCTTCTATCAACTCTTTGCGAACACGCGGCAACACGTCAAGAAGTGAGGAATGTTTGTCGCACGCGTCTTCCGACCTGCCTTTTTGGCAGAGATCCTCCACATTGCATGTGACATTCGCGTTTGCGTCTTCCCTGTCG
>JAAZJV010000303.1 GCA_012800135.1 Clostridiaceae bacterium
ATTCTGATGCCGACGCCTTCTGCCGTGCTTTCCGCGATGAAGCTCCTTGCAATTGGAACGGAACGCGAGACAGGTATTGGCGAACTTGTTGCCGTTGATGTGGGGGGAGCGACAACCGACGTGTATTCCATTGCAGAAGGACATCCTACCGACGTCAGTGTTGTATTGAAAGGTTTGGAGGAACCGTACGCCAAGCGCACGGTTGAAGGCGACATTGGCATGCGTTATAGCGCGTCGGGTATTGACGACGTCGTTGGAACAGCACGTCTTGCTGAAAAAGCCGGTGTGAGCGAAGATGAAGTTCGTCACTATTTGGCAAGCATTGCGGATAATAAAGCCTATGTTCCAACAGCTGACGATCCGAACTCGGCCTTGCTTGATCAGGCACTTGCATCAAGCGCCGTCGATATCGCAACAACACGTCATGCCGGCACTTTAGAAGAAGCGTATACGACGTCCGGTATCGTGTATGTCCAAACTGGCAAAGATTTGCGTGGCATTCGTCATATTTTGCTAACGGGCGGTTCGATCATTCATGCGTCCGATCCGAAGTCAATTGCGGAACAAGCGTTATATTCAGAAAAAAAACCGTTGTCTTTGCGCCCGTTGGAAGCTGAGATATGGCTCGATGAAAAATATATTCTTGCAGCGATGGGTGTGCTTGCCGAACGAGAGAGCGACATCGCGCTGCGTCTGATGAAAAAGGAATTGAAGTCTTTGGGTACGAGTGCGACACCGTGTGTCAGCACTTAAAGCTAGAGAAACAATATAAGTACACAAATCACCATCTATAATTGGGCGATCGGAGGAGGAAGGAAAAATGGACGATGTCCGCAATGAGAAATGGACGCGAGACGATTTTGAACGCAGGCGTCAGGAAGTGCTTACACAGTGGCCGACAGGGAAGGATGTCAACCTAGAAGATGCGTTTGCGTATCATCAAGGGCTAAAGCCGTCAAAAGTGTTTAGCAACGCACTCAACGAAGCAAAAGAGAATCAATCAACACTAGTTCAGCCGCGCGCAGGCGTGCCGCTTGTTCAGGATATGATTGACCTTTTGACCTACCTTCAGAATGAAGGTGAGGCCGATCTTTTGCCGACGACGATCGACAGCTATACTCGACAGAATCGCTACCACGAGGCGGAGGTCGGCATAGAAGAGTCAGTGCGTACGCAGAAAAACATGCTAAACGGATTTCCTGCAGTCAACCACGGTGTTCGCGGCTGCCGTCTGTTGATAGAGTCGCTTGAACGACCGATTCAGATTCGGCACGGTACACCGGATGCTCGGCTCTTGGCAGAGATTACATATGCCGGCGGGTTCACAAGCTATGAAGGCGGAGGAATCTCTTACAATATCCCTTATGCGAAAAACGTTTCTTTGGAACGTACGATAAGCGATTGGCAGTACGTGGATCGTTTGACGGGATTGTACGAGGAAGCCGGCTGTCCGATCAATCGCGAGCCTTACGGTCCACTTACGGGCACCCTCGTGCCGCCATTTATCTCACATTCAGTAGCCATTATTGAAAGTTTACTGGCGGCGGAACAGGGCGTAAAGAATATCACAGTCGGATATGGGCAATGTGGTCACCTTGTGCAGGATGTCGCGGCTATGCAGGTTTTGCAGAGTTTGACTGACGAATACCTTCGAAAATATGGCTACGGCGATGTCAACGTCACTACCGTTTTGCATCAATGGATGGGCGG
>JAAZJV010000052.1 GCA_012800135.1 Clostridiaceae bacterium
CCTAAGCTGTCTTGTGTTCCGTAATAGTCGACTGAAAGGAATGGTACATCGTAGTAAGAGGCAAAAATCCCGACGGTATTGTAAGCGACATAAAATGAACCGCCGAAGCATAAAATGACGGCGTTCGATTCGTTTGTCAGATGATAGCCGTAACCGGTCAACTTTTCAGAAAACGTGAGTTTTTGCGGAGTTGCCGTGACATTTGTTTTTTGCCGTTTTCCTTTATAAAAGGAATAAGAGATGGTCTTCAAGACAAAGTTACTAAAAAAACCGATGATTAGGAACCACATCATCGCTTTTAAAATGATTCTGGCAACGTCCATTTTCTTATTATGTCCCATACTGACTGCCGGTATTGGTTTATAAATGCCCAATCACCAATCAATTAATAAAATTGATCACTAAGATTTTCTGAGAGTAAGTTCAACGTGTGTAGTTCGACACTTCTTTTACGTATCGACCTTATTCCATATCCTAGTGACCGGCATGACCTAGTGATCGGCATGACCGGAATCTTGCCTGTTTGCTGACACAGTCATATATTCGTTGCATATTCGATTAAACTTGCACTGTGACTCATTTCCTGGTAATCCACCCTTGATCAATCCAGTATTGTGCATCAACACTTAACGCCTCATCTTCGGGCGTTTTTTTCACAATATACGTTTGAAGCATTTTACAGATTTGAAAAATGAATCGCGTTTTCAAGCTTCTGTTTGCAGGCTCCACAGTATGGAACTTCCTTGCAAATGCACGCATTTTTCTTTCAAATCCTTGCTTGCGTGTTTTTGATATATTTTCCCAGAAAACATCGTCCATCATGCCAAAACCAATGCGTTTGACCTTCGGAACGCCGAGCCAGTTTAGGCTCGTTTTCACATCTTTTTGTGCGACTCCATTGGGTGAGCCGATGCTTTGTGTTATGATCACAGCCGTTTTATTGAACATTCTCGGATCCGGTCTATGCACAGACCAATGGACGCCTAAATGATCTAAAAAACTCTTTATATGACCGGGTGCCCGAAGAACGTAAACAGGGTATGCGAAAACAATCAGATCAGCTTCCAACATGGCCTGCCAGATCGGATTAACCTTTTTATAGTGGGGACAAGACGTTTCACTTTGTACAAAGCAAAGTTTACAACCCGCACAGTAACCGGGTGCATCTTTTGGAAAATAGAATTCTGTCAGATGTTCTGGCTTTAGCTCGTCTAAAAAGATCTCCTTCAAGTTATACGTACATCCTCGTTGCTCTGTACCATTAATGACAACACATCTCATGTTCAAATCTTTCTGCAAAATAAGTGCATGAAAAATCCTTTCGCAGTATTTTCCCATCTTCGACAAGCTACAGTTGCATTTTACTCTATATTCGAGCGAAAAAACGAGCGAAACGTCACCAGACTATTGTCAACATCTTGTAAAAAGCAGGTCAAGTCGAAGGTGTGGGGTAACAGCGCAATCTGTGGTTCTCTGGGTTCGACATTTGGTTTTGAGAGAGACTCTTTTACAGCAAGATTTCGGATGGCACTCAGACAATATGCCAAAACTTGACACGATGTCAAAAAGACGAATATAATGCCTTAACGATAGTTATTTAAAAACAACTCGGTTTCGTGCGTGAGGGAAGGTATGTTTTTTATGCGCAGAATAGTGTTGTTTTTACAGAATATTATAGTGTCTTGATCTTATATAACGATGACACGAATATAGGTGAAGTTAGGAGAATTAAGGAGGCTAAATATGGAACCAATCATCAACTGGGCAGTCCTTCAAGATATTCTGCGTCCCAAATTTCCTGATCAACTCAGAAGATCTGTTAACTGGAGCAATACGGCTGTCATGTACAACATGATGGCCGAAATGGAAAGATCCTATACATATAACCAAACTGATTGTATTCCTGTTACGGATCAAGATACTGTATTGGATATCGGATGCGGACCGGGACGTATATCTTGTGCGATTGCAGAGCGTGCCAAGAGCGTAACTGCCCTTGACTCTTCCGAAAGCATGCTTTCTTTTTGCGCTCAAAATGCGAAGAACCGCAATCTTTCAAATGTTCATACCGTTCATATGGATTGGAAAGAAGCCGTTGTCGGAGAAAATGTATCAAAACATGACATCGTTATCGCTTCACGCAGTGTGGCGATGCAAGACTTGAAAAAGTTAAATTCATTTGCTAAAAAATATGCTGTTTTGGTTTGCTGGGCCAATGCTCCAAGTATCCCGCCCATTCTTAACATACTGTTTCAAGGAACCCGGCCGGAACAATTTCAATGGGGATCTATGCCGACACAAGATCGACGGATTGGTTACAACGTTGCATGGAATCGCGTATACGACATGGGCGCTGACCCCAATATTCGCATCGTAAAAGACGGATTCACGAAAAATTTTACCGGATACACAGAGGCCTACGAATGGCTGCGCCTTATTCGTCCTTTCGAAGACGAATATCTTCCTGTTTTCAAAGAAAACCTCGCTCCTTATCTCACTGAAGAAGCGGATGGCACCGTTACGTTTCGCATTGAGACAAAATCCTACGTTCTGTGGTGGAAACCGGTCATATTCGCTGATGACTAGGAGGACTCCATTGGAACAAAACAGTCAAGAAAGTCAGATTATTCTCACAAAAGAGAAGAAAGCGTTACGTAA
>JAAZJV010000321.1 GCA_012800135.1 Clostridiaceae bacterium
ACCTTCTTGTAAAGGTTAATCTTGATGGATTCCGGGCGTATACCGTCTTGATTGTTCGCGTCATCCCAAATCTTAGAACCGGATACGTCGAACGTCTCGGGCGTATGACAGTTCGTTACGATGTAGCCTGTTTCGGCATCACCATCGATTTCACCTGTGTAACCGTCAACTTCAACTTCTTCAACTGTGTAGACAGCTTTCTGTCCTACCTCGCCGGGCTTGAACATATCAAGCTCAGTAAACGAGTTGGTCCAGTTGTTGGCCGCTGTCAATGTCACCGTCTTACCCGTATCCACACCGTCGGCGAGCAGCTTAATCGTAACAGAGTCGGGTCTCATACCGTCTTGGTTATTAGCGTCAGTCCAAACCTTTGTCACCTCTAAAGAAATCTTCGCGAGCGTATGCTTATTTGTCACGTTGTGTCCGTCAACAGATGTCGTATATCCGGTTACTTCGTCTTCCGTGATGCTGTAAACAATCTCTTTACCGGCTTCATACTTCGGCTGGTCGGCAAAAGTCCAAGCCCAGTTGCCTTCGGCATCCGCTTTGATAACTTTGCTATCGACAAATGTGATCTCTCCTTTTCCTGCATCCTTATACAGATTGATTGTGATGCTCTCGGGACGCTTGCCATCTTGGTCGTTCGCGTCAATCCAGTTCTTTTTGCCTTTTACATCGACGGTCTCAGGTATTTTTGTGTTGGTCACGGTATAACCTGTGGCCATGTCGCCCGTTATCGTTGTTACGTAGCCGAAGCCTATTTCAGATTCTTTAAAGAAGTACTCAATTTCATTTTTGTTACTATCGTACTTCGGTAAACCGGTGAAGCTCCAAGCCCAGATTCCTTTTTCATCGGGCGCGACCGTCGTGTCATCGACAAACTTATCTGCTTCTCCGACTTTTTTATAGAGGTTGATCGTGATGCTGTCAGGTCTTTTGCCGTCCTGATCGTCATTGTCCTCCCAGACCTTGTTGCCTGCGACATCAACACGTGGAATGTCGTTGGTGACTTCTAAGTGTTGCGGGCCTGTAATTTCCTCTGTTTCAGGTTCAATGGTGAAGTAAATTTTCTCGTCAAATTTGGCATATCCTTCAGGAGCAACCTTCTCGATAAGGTAGTATTCTTTTCCCACGAGCAGGTTGGGGAAGTAGGCGATACCGTCGATATTCGTTCTGACATCGTCTAAGACGATTAGGTCAGATCCGTCACCGGCACCCCCCACTTCGTAGACCGTAAAGACGGCGTTGTGGAGTTTGTGATCGGGATCATTGACATCGCTTTTTTCCAAACGAACATCGCGTTTGGGGTAGGTAACTTGCACCTCAACCTTTAAAGCTTCGACAAAGGATTGTCCGTCATTCATTGAAAGAGCAAAGGAGTTGTAAGCCTTTTCACCGTCGAGGATTGTGTTATCATCTTCGATAAAATTATGGGTGTGAATAAGTATTTCTTCATTGAGGAGAATCTTTTCCCCGTTTTTCAAGACTGCCTTAATCATCGTAACTTTTGACATATCATCGACTGTTGTCACCCAGTTCGCATTGTAGTTCTCCTGCGTTGTCGGTTTTACCGGGTCGGTCGAATAATAAAAATCGAACTTCGCATGCGGATCGACCGAGACAAGAGGCGTCTTAAACGTAGATCCTCTAGGCTTATAGACCCCGGTCTGATCGGGGACGATTGCGACATCGCCATCGTAGGGAAGAATATCAAGAATGATCAAACGGTCAATTTCTCTATCGCTATTGTTTTTGAGCATCCAGCGGTAGTCGATCGCATCGCCGATGGTCGCCTTTCTTCCGAGCGATGAAGCGTATCGAGCGTCAGGATCCGAGCTCAATTTGACATACTTTATTGACGAAAGCACCTTTGGCGGGTAGATCTTAAAGGA
>JAAZJV010000304.1 GCA_012800135.1 Clostridiaceae bacterium
ACAAGAAAATCCGCAATCATCGCGGCGAGGTCGTAGGCGAGATTAAGGTCAACTTTTAACAATCTATTTAAGACAGTTTTTCAATTTATTCCGATAATTGCTCTAGTAAGCAAGTCTCTGAACAGTTTTTCAACTTATTTAGAAAATAGTGTAGTTGTGACTGCTTTGACTATTTTTGAGAAAAATAATCTTCAATCAGTGTCATTTTCTGTTTTCCTAACCAAATTGAATAACTGACCAGTTCACAGTGTGCGCAAGCATTCTTTCTGCATAAACTGAAAAATTGTCTGACTACCATGTGCTTTCTATTAATTACCTGAAAAAGCTGAAAAACTGTCTATTCAATCCTGCATAAGAGAAATACAGCTGCTAAAACTGATAAATTGTCTTGTGGCTGATACAGTACATTAAATTATCCAAACAAAGTTGAAAAATTGCCTAACTCCTGTGGACTCAACTTGGTTGTCTAGTTAATTTGCATTTTTGACAGGTTCTTCAAATTGACATTGCTAAAGTTAATCATAATTACAACTAGACATCAGGATGTCAATTCGTCCGAAGTGTGCGTCTCAAGAAAATCAAGAATATCTTGTATAACATCATCACGATTCAGTTCGTTTAAGATTTCATGGCGTGCGCCAGTATACAATTTCATGATCACTTCTTGGACACCTACACTGCGATAACGATTGTAAAGCTCCGCTACTCCTTTTCCGAAAGAACCGACCGGATCTTGATCTCCGGAAAGAATAATGATTGGTATGGACGTTGGAATCTTGTGAAAATGTTTTGGATTTTCTATGTAAAGTAGGGTGTCGAAAAAGCCGGTAAAAAAACTGGTTGGAAAAACAGCACCACACCAAGGGTCGGCGATGTAACGATCAACGGAGGCCTCGTCACGTGAAAGCCAGTCATAGGGCGTTCGATTTGGTGCGATTTTTTTATTGTAAGCACCAAAGGAAAGGCGGTTCAGAAGATTTGATTTGGCGCGATCGCCACGTAGCGTGCGCTCAATGCCGGCAATCCAGCGACCGAGCGAAAGTGCGGCACCCTGTTTCCCATTAGAACCGCTAAGAATCAATCCGTCTGTCAAATCAGGATAGTCCATCAGGAAACGCTGAGATGCAAAAGATCCCATACTGTGTCCGAATAAGAACAGGGGGATGTTCGGGTGATTTGCTTGTGCGATTTGCGCAAGATGTGCCATATCGGCTATGAGAAGATCAAATCCGTTTTTCCCGCCAAGGTATCCCTGCTGTGATTCGCTTTCTGCCGAGCGACCGTGTCCTCGGTGATCATTTGCGTAAACAGCGTAGCCTGCCTTGTTCAGGCAACGAGCGAAATAAGCATATCTTGCCGCGTGTTCCGCCATGCCGTGCGCAATTTGTACAACTCCTTTAAGTGGAGGTAATGAATCCATAGATGAAGAGAAATCGTATTCGTTGTCACTTGTGTTTTGAACGATAGTTACTTCAGGTAACAAAGTGCTGTTTGAATCGTCCATTTTTTCGATTTTAGTTGCATTTTTGCCCGCGGACGCCTGTAGCGGTGTACGCGTAGAAAATGGATCAGGGAAAGACGACGGAAGCCAGCAATAACAAAAAATCTCAATGCCGTCGTCTGACCGAAATGTAAAATTATATGCAGTGTTCATTGGAGTCACCTTTTCTAGTGAGCTATTAGTGTGCCCCCATAACGTCTTTTTGGTACTTAATATACTATCAGAGCTAAGCTTTCAGGGAACTGAGCTTTCAGGGCTGAGCTTTAAAGACTCTTCCACATTTCTTTTCAAAGTTGCGACTTTTTTCCGGCTTGAACAGGA
>JAAZJV010000053.1 GCA_012800135.1 Clostridiaceae bacterium
AAGGCGTAAGACTCTAAGCACACGCGTCATCTTGGTCGGGCTGTCGATCAATGTTCTGCTTGCTATATTCAAGTTGATCGTCGGCAGGCTTTCCGGAAGCTTGGCCATCTCCGCCGATGCATGGAATAATGTCTCGGACGCTGCAAGTTCTCTTGTTTCGTTGATCTCGATTATTTTGTCGGCAAAACCTGCCGACAAAAAACATCCTTTCGGTCACGCTCGTTTTGAATATATAGCGTCTATGGTCATCGCTGTTGCCATGTTAATGGTCGCGTTTCAATTCGGTCGAACTTCGATTGAGCGCATCATCTCCCCAATCGATCTCACAACAGATACATGGACCTTTGTCGTTCTTGTCGCGTCCATTCTGTTGAAAATATTGCAATATTATATTTATAAAAAGTGGGGGCGTAAGATACAATCACCAATTCTATTGGCCTCATCGAAGGACAGCATCTCCGACGTTTTCATCACGAGCGGTGTTGTCGTATCCGCCATCCTTTATGCTGTGTTCGGTATCAATCTTGACGGTCCTGTCGGCTTGCTCATAAGTGTCGCGATCGGCTGGTCGGCCATTGAAATCATTATCAATGCAGCGACACTGCTCATCGGGAGTCGTCCTTCCAAGGAGCTCACCTTATTCCTTCAGGAAAAAATTCTGAATTCCGACCCACGCATTCTTAACATGCATGATCTCATCGTTCACGATTACGGACCGGGACGCGTCTTTGCCACCGCGCACGTCGAACTCGACAGCCAAGAGCGTTTTCCTGAAGTACATCTCATCACAGACCGCATAGAACGTAAAATGAAACGTGACTACGGCATTAATCTGCTCCTTCATGCGGAACCAGCCTACCCGCATGACGAAACGTACACCGCGCTTCTTAGTCGACTCGACAAGGCGGCCAAAGAAATTGCACCGAATGCCGTTGTCCACAGTCTTTTCTTGTTCAAATCACAAGACGGAAAGCCGATCGCCGCCTTTGATGTCGATATCGACGACAAGACTACAGTTGATAACGAGACTTTTTTCTCTCAAATGCAACAAAAGATGGTGATCTGCGATCCTGATCTCTATCTCTGGATTACGATTGACCGCGAGTATACAAGTCACCTGACGGAGGAGTCCCCGAGCTCACTCTTTACGCTGAAAGACGATGAGTGATTACCGATCATCAATGAGCGCATCTCGCCAAGGAGAAAGAACAGCTGAGAAAGGAAGCATTGTCAATTCATCACGTGTGACCCACTGACCGCCGTCAATCAAAGATTCTCCATCTCCTTCTTGTAACAAGAGGCCGTCTGACGCATCATCGCCTATCCATTCGGCATCCCAAAACGTCATATCCCATATTCGATGAGAAAATACGGCACGCTTTTTACCGCGCCATGAGAGATGAAGTTTTGACTTCCTTTCCTCTTCCATTTCTTTTTCTGCTACAACCGGTAAAAGCATTTTATTGAGGGCTACCTGTAGCCCTTGTTTTTCATCTTCATCAAACCGATAAGGAAGCGCGAGAAATTCGTAAAGTCCCTCAAGCAGACCTTGTTCTCGACACCGAACGAAGAGTCTGTTGTCCCGCCAAAGTGCAACGTAAGAAAAAGAAGACACCGGCTTGGCAATTTTCTTTTTTCGGATAGGAAAATCATCCACACGCTCCTCGGCACGGGCTTTACAGAACAAAGAGACCGGACAGATTTCACACGACGGATTCTTTGGTGTGCAGATCATCGAACCGAGATCCATCAACGCTTCATTAAAATCACCTGAGCGCTCATAAGGAAGTAACGCGAGTACGCACTCTCGAATAGCTCTTGTTGTTCGGGTGTCATTCTTGATATAAGGTTTGGCCTTAACACGAGCTGCGATGCGGACGACATTGCCATCTACGGCGGCATCCGGCAAGTTATAGGCAAAAGACCGAATGGCGCCGGCCGTGTAGGTACCGACACCTGGAAGATTAAGAAGTTGCTCTCGGTCG
>JAAZJV010000054.1 GCA_012800135.1 Clostridiaceae bacterium
GGTGAAAGATAGGAACCGCCATACTTGCCAAAATAACCGTTTGCATCGGGGTATTTTTTAAAGTAGGTATTAAATTCAATATTTTGTATTTTCAATTTATTATCCTCCAAATAAATATCCTCCCAATAAATAAATCGGGTAATTGTTTAATTTCTAAATTATTTAAGCATTAAAGGCGCGGAACGCCGGCATCGTTTAATTAAACATTAAGGGCGCGGAGCGCCGCCATCGTTTTAACATCATATCTTCTTCGCCTCCTCAGGCAGATAAAGCTCTTTTAAATTTACATTTTATTCCAAGGAACCTCATAAACAAAGTCCTCAAAGGCATATTATAAAAGGAAAAATTACAAGCTAGAAAATATTATTCATTTTTCCTCTTCATAAGAATATACCCGAGAAATGCATTGTATCCAAATTGACAAAATGCACCCGATTTCTAAATCTTTTACTGGGCTGATAGTCTTTTTAGGGAAGAACAGTCATCGTGTTTTAGATCATGCTCTTAAGTGAAGCTTTTTAAGGCTTTGCTGTTCCTTTATACTAATGACATCAGAAAGTCGTTTTTTACAGAGGGAACAAATGAACAACATCATCGAATTTCCGGATTATAAAGCACTCAAAGAAGAAGTAGATCAACTACGTAAGAATTTGGCAGATGTTGTCGTCCAGCGAGATGAACTTAAACACATTGCATGTAAAAATATCGAAGCACAATACATGCTTGAAATCGGGACTTTTGAGTATAAAGCCTACCAAACTTACTGTGATTACCTTCGTCTTAGAAGGAAAACAGAACTGATTCAGGCCAGAAAAAACCGTGATGAGCTGATTATTCTGGATGAAATTGAAAAACAGCTTGATCTTGAATTTAAAAACTATCAGAAAAAACTCAATGAACAACTCAACAAAATGAATGCGGCTCTAAAGCGAAATCAGATGAGAGTACTGAGTCAAGATGACAGCAAAGAATTGAAAGATCTTTATCGGAAAATCGTGAAGGCTTTGCATCCTGATTTGCACCCGAAGCAAGCCCGACAGATGAAAGAACTGTTCATTAACGCTGTCTATGCTTATGAAAATGGTAATCTTGATGATATGCGCGTTATTTATGAACTGATTAGGCAGACTGATCCGGATATCCCCGCAAAAGACTCCATGCAAATGTTAAAAAAGGAAAAAGAACGTCTACAAACGATGATCCAAGATATAGAGGCACAGATAAATACCATCAAGCAAACTTATCCCTATATTTTGTTAAAGTATCTTGACAGTGAAGTTGAGAAACATAAAAAACTGGATGAAATCGCGGCACTTCAGAAAAGTTATGAGGAAGCAATCAAGACGCAAAATGAGAGAATCGCAGCATTAGTGGGAGATAAAAAATGGGAGATCTTGTAAAAAGCGAGAAATCGAAGATCATTGAACTTATTAACAGAACCGGAACCGGTATTTCCACTCCTCAGCCATATGAACGTGATATATTTCTGTTCGATACCTACGTTGCCGGAACCACTCATGTTGAGAACATTCATGAGCTGGCAGAAAAACTCCAGATCGGAGATAAGCTGACTTTTGCGCGCGAACCGAACAATGAATTTGATCCTCAAGCGATCCGTATTCAAACGATGGACAATCAAAAAGTAGGCTACGTCCCCCGACAGGATAATGTGGTATTTTCACATCTAATGGACGCGGGTAAAGTACTCTTTGCAGAAATTAAGGATAAAGAAATTCGCGGCAAATGGCTCAGGCTGAACATCAAGATTTATCTGCATGAGGTATAAGAAGATTCAATGATGTTCATAAAAAATGGCACACGGATCAGGGATAACATCATCTGTTATGACATTCTTTTTCGTTTACCTGAACGATTAACCGGAACACACTGTTTTATCATCGGCCATCACATTCAATCAGAACAGCGTATCCGTAATATCGCAGAAAAATTACATAAGGGCGGATTTTACTATTTCAATATTTTTGGGCAACATTGTGACCTCTGGAAATCCGCTTTGATCAGCACAGTTTCAAACGATTTGAGCGCGGTCATTGAGGCAAGTCCCGTAGCCAGGGAAGAAATGTGTGAAGAGCTGGCAATGCACTCAACATTGGTCGAAAATACTGAGTGCTGTGTCATTGCTGATGATGACATGTTTCTGGATTATCTGATTAAAGATACATTGGACATTTTAGATGGGATAAAGGGCTTTCCGCCGCTATGGTGGAAAAGGTTCCGTGATGGCATGGAATTCATTTATAACGGAAAAGACTGCATTGTCAGCATTTCAGACAGTATTCTAATAGGAGAGCTCGGTCAGGAGAAGTCCTTTGACTGTATCTTCATAGGCTTTCGTGAACCGCTGTTTGATGGAAAAAGCTTTAATGATGTTTGGAGCGAAATATCAGGTTTATCCGTTAAATGGTGATATGAATGTCAGGTTTATCCGTTAAATGGTGATATGAATCAAATGATTTTGTCGGCGGGCTCCCTTATCTCACTCTATCAACTTTTCTTCTGATAACCAGAATCACTCCCGCTAAGATAAAGCCCAAGACTGCAAATATATTGACGGCTGAAGTTTCACCGGTTGTCGGCACGTCTATCGTTTCGCTAGCCGATTTATACGTGGCCGTATAACCATAGCAACGGTATGTTGTATCGTCCAACACCGTATCATTTGACGGCAATGCCGGGCTCCATTTATCAAACACATAGTCACTACTTGTGGGTGTGACCGTTGGTATGGCTAAACCGCTGGCTACAGCCTCACCCCAGGTTGTTCCGATTAAAACATCAAAGCCTATGGTCGTTCCTGTGTCGAACGTAGGATTGTACTGTAACCAGCCTTCATTCGTAGGGGAAAAGTATATTCTGACGTAGTTGTCGTCAATGTGGCTGTCAATATCATCTCCAACCGGAATGACCATTTCTTGTCCTGACGGGGCTGTATCATTCCCCTCCCCTTCGCCATCTCCATTGTTGTCCGGGTTCTCCGGATCCTCCGAATCTCCCGGATCTTCCGCGGGGAATTTATAAGTGTCGATAAAGCCCATTTTCAAGGAATTGACGGTTATGCCGTCTTCAACCCAATACACCGGTCTCAGTCCATTTACGTTAATCTGAGCAATGGCAAATCCTTCATTGTTCTTTGACGGATCGAGTTCTTGCGGTGGATTATAGTACGTTATATCGACGTTTACACTTGCATTTAATTTAATTTTTGCAAGGGTATTTTCCCTTCCGTTGTCCACTTGAGCCCAAAGCTCATCCGTTAAATCGTCATAGTTCAAGCCCATGACCATACCCATTTTTGTATCGATTTGAGTAACGAGGACGGCATTTTCATCTTCACTTAAGGCAAACACATAAATGAATCCGTCGTCTTCCAGACCGACGAAGAAAAGTCCGTCGTTGACAGAGGAGTAATCCGAAGACTTGTAAGGAGCTCCTGTATTCGTATCGAATAATTTTCCCTCTAAGACTGAATTGGGTATCCACTCTACCGCCTCGATACCTTGATTGGATTGCACTTGATAGTACAC
>JAAZJV010000305.1 GCA_012800135.1 Clostridiaceae bacterium
CCGTACCGATTGCCGGATACGAATGGGTACACTGGATGGTCGTAAATCTTGAAACCGTTGATCTTCCCGAGAATGCCAGCGTAGAATGGGCGGAACAGATGATACAGGGAACCAATGATTTCGGAACGATCGGCTACGGGGGACCAATGCCGCCGGATAAGCCGCACACTTATGTCATTACTGTTTATGCTCTAGACACGATGCTCGATTTGCAAAACGGCTTTACAAAAGAAGCCTTTGAAGATGCTATTCAAGGGCATATTCTTGCAGAAGCAAGCATGACGGGAGTCTATCCGCACACGATCGACGGATTCAGCAATTAGTTATCTCGTTCTCAGCAAAAGGGGGACATCAACAGCAGAAAGCGTTTCAGAGCGTGTTTATTGTCAACAAGTTGTCTTTAAGCTTTTCGCAAAATGAGACTGCATAAAACCCATTGAGAGGCGAGTGTCTTACTCTTCTGTTTGATCTGCCCCCTCGGCGTTGTCTTCGTCTGTTTTAATGGCGATCTTGGGAGCGAGCCATGCCGTCATCTCGTCCATCATGTGAAGAGCGGGAACCTCGTCCATATAGACATTAAGCGGCACCAACTCGCGCACTTTCTCTTCTGTCGCATTGGACATTTTGACCATATCCTTGACATAGCCCGAGTACGAGGCAATATCGAACGTTTGTCCCTGACGACGCAAATATTCACCGGCTAGAATGCGGAACATGAAATTTGTTCGACCGAGCAAAAACAGATGCTGTCGTATCGCGCCTTCATCGAGATTTGAACCGAAGCGCATGCGAGCAGCCTCTTGCAGCGACAGTCCTTGCTGTTTCGCATTATCCTCAAAAGCTGCGTAATAGTCTTTTCCGGCCTGTGTCGCCTCTTCATCGTTGATTTCAAACGTACTGCGCTGAACAAGTTGAGGAATCAGATAATTCATCAAAAGCATATGCGCATGCTCGGAAACCAGTGTGATCGGCAATTCATACGACAGTGCATCTCGATAGGCTTCAACCGTTTCAATGCCCGGAATCTCTTCCGCTTTTACCATCTCATCGGTCAGCACGTGCGGTTGTCCTTCCGGCAGCTGTATTTTGCTGTGTTTTTGCGCGAGCGCTTCGCACTGCACATTAACAATCGTTTCTACATCCGGTATCCTTAGCTCCAGAAACGGCTCCGGAATATCAATGTTCTTGTAATCATAAATAAATGTCACTCGCGTTTGCACGACTTTTCCCCTCCCACAATATATAAAAATACATTTTCGTTCTTTTTGTTCTTTGTTCTATTGTACCTGTTCTTTTTCTTCTGTAAAACAAATAACCATAGAATGAGTCGCTCTATGACCGCCGGCGCGCAAACGGATTCGACCTAACGTCGTTTACAACTTCACGAGCACAAAAATGATGTGTTCTCCTGCATGGCAACGGCTTCGTCTTAACGGCGTCTAAGAATTCACGGCCATCAACTTGATGCATCCGCCAGCGCACCAACGGCTTCCCCACAGGAGATATACGATAGAATCAGGGTGTATCGGCCGATAATATCTCGTCGATACACCCTTTCAGAAACTCCGCTCCGGGCTCTCCCATGATTGCCCCCTCAATGGGTTGCCCTACAAGTTCTCCTTGACGATTGACGAAAACCGTCGTCGGAAAAGCAAAAAAGGAGTACAGGAATTGACCGAATTCTGTGTCGACATCTCCTGGCCACAACGTCGGATATGTCACACCGGTATGCTCGATGATGTCTCGCGCTTGCATATCAGCGCCTTCGGCGAAGCCTAGATCGACGCAAATACTGATAAACTCAACCGGTTCATTGACGTACGATTGATAAATATGCTCTAAGGTCGGCATTTCGTTCACACAATAAATACACCCCGTAAACCACAAATTCACGACCGTCACGGCATTTTCAGAAAAAAGGTCACTTGTCACCTTATTCCCATCAAGATCTTTCGTCGTAAATGATGGAAAAAGTGGCCGTTTATTAACTTGCGGATCGTCCGACACCACGGGTTCACTCGTGTCTGCAGGATCCGTCACAACTGCCGCCTCACTCGCAAGGGATCGATCTAGTGAACCTACAGTAGTCTTTTCTGACTCACTTGTACCTGAAGAAACAGATTTTTCCACGTTCTTTTGACCGCAGCCCGCCATTGTAAAAAATAAAACAAGCGCAAGGAGCAAAACTCCGACTTTTATTATCTTTTTTCTATTCTGTGTCTTTTTCATGTTATTCTTCGTCCTATCGATTATTTGATATTCTTGAAACGAATTGTCGTTTAATAATGATTGGAAAGTCGAATGTAGTTCGTAACATGTGCCTCTTTGGGCACAAATGTTCCCGCGTCAAAAGTGGAAAGCTATAGAAGTGATTAAGCCCACATTGAGTTTTTGTTATGTTATGCGTTCATGATCATTGCTGGAAGTTGCGGTCGCTTTTCTCTTGGAAAAACGAAAGCGGTGTGATATCGCACCGGTCGGACAGGCTTTTTCGCACTCGCCGCAGCGTATGCACTCCGGATGCGCTTGGTTCTTTCGAATGTCGACGTCCATTCCGCAGACCTTCGCACATTTACCGCAATCAATGCATTTATCAAAATCGACTTGGTATTGATAGAACGACAAACGGTTAAAGAAAGAATAGAACGCGCCTAAAGGGCACAGCCATTTGCAAAACGGCCTGTAAAAAAGGAGCGACAAAACAACGACGGCAACAAGAATGCCGGTTTTCCAAGAAAAGAGAAAGCCTAATGCCGCACGAATGCCCGGGTTGGCGATTGCGAGCGGAATACCGCCTTCAAGGACACCTTGCGGACAGACGTATTTGCAAAAGTACGGTTCCCCCATGCCTGCGACATTCGTAAACAAGATCGGCATGAGTCCTACTACGAAAAACAACATGACGTATTTTACATAACGGAGCGGCCATGCTTTTTTCGTGCTGAGCTTCTTCAGAGGTATACGGTGCAAAAGATCTTGGAACCATCCGAAAGGACAAAGAAAACCACAAATGAATCGCCCCATGAATACTCCGAAGATCGACAACAAGCCGATGATATAGAACGAAATTTTATGTTTCGGTGAACCGGCGACGGCTTGATAGGCGCCAACCGGACACGAAGCTGTGGCTGCAGGACACGAATAGCAGTTGAGTCCCGGCACGCAAACTTGTTTGAGCGGTCCCTGATGGATACGACCCTTAATAAAGTTGGGCAGATGAATATTGGACAGCAACGTCGCTACAGCCTGTATCCATCCGCGCCGAATACGAATAGGCTTTCGCTTTTTTTCACTTATTTTGGAAGACCCGTTAATGGCATCAGATTTTACAAAAGTCTTTTTCTTATTGTCAGCCTTTCCGTCAGTCCCATTATTAATATCTGCATCGTCTGCAACGGAATCGACGCTGCGTCTCAAATACTGTTCAGATGAAGACGTTATTATCTCCTGATGATCTTTAACATGATATTGGTTCAACTTACGTCGGCACCTTTCTGTTTTCGTTGATGTCACAGGATCTTTTTAGCCAATGCCGACACATTCCATGCAAAGATGGGCCGCTTTGATAAAAACAGTCATAATTTCACCTCGTGTTATGCCGACGAGCATAAGAAAAATGGCCAGCACCAATACAATCAAGCGAAACCATGATGGTGTCGCATGTCTTTCAAGCGCGTTCGGAGATGTATTTTCGGAGCGCAGTCCCGTGTTTTCGCCATCGGAACGTCTTTCAGTCGCGCTTAAAGATGTATTCTGCTTTTTTGAAGATGTGTTCATGAGAGAAGCATCCCTCCATGCGCTTTATGGTTTCTTTTGCCACCATTTTTGAGAGCATCGACGTACTCAGCGTCTTTACATGCGCTCTGTGGCGTCATCTTTTACAACAAAAAGCGGATGGCCAGAATGTTCTTAAGAAGGCGATTGTAACGAAAATCGGCGTACAGGCGCATGGGCTCTCCCTCGTATACCTGACGCGCCCTTCCCCACAAGCTCCAAAGAAAATCAATGTATATCTTGTTGAGGGCAAAATCGGCATACTCTTCCTCCGTCATAGAGCCCTCGTAATATGCCTCAAGGAGCATTTGGTCTTCATCATTGCCGTACGCCGCCTCAATGGACACATCAGCAAGATCCCACGACGCCGCGTTCATGCCGGCATATTCCCAGTCCACAAGATACATGCGATCTCCGCTTTTTATCCAATTTTCGCATAGCGGGTCGTTATGACACGTAACTTTTGGACGATCCGGCCCCTTTTCAAGATGATCTATTACCATAGCACGCACATCTTCATATTGCTCAAAGAAGTAAAGACCGCCGTCATGAACGATTTTCTCATAATGCATGGCCATATCCAAGATATCGAAAACAATACCGGTATCTTGACCGGAATCGTGAAGTTTGTGCAGGATTTCTGCGACAAGTACGATGTTTTCAGGATCGCGCAATGTCGTCGCGTTCATCGTCACGGCTTGGTCCAGATAACGGCTCACCTTAAGTCCTGTTTTGGCGTTGAAATATACGATCTCTGTATCGATGCCAAGATCACTGGCCAGAAAAGTGCTGATTCTTTCATCATGGCGATCAATCAAGTTCTCCGTTCCTTCACCGGGAAGCCGAAAAACAAATTCACCCTGATCAGTAAACACGTGAAAAGAGCGATTTGTAAGCCCGCCGAGACGTTCAACACCGGTGATGCGCGCACCGGGCAATGCATGCTCCTGAAGCTTGCTGAGCTCAGAACGGTCACGTTGTGATAATTTTTCCATAGCCATATGATTTTCCTCGCTCATACGCTTTCGTTTCAGAAACGTGTTGCCTTCTTCTTGTTTCCCGTCTAGTTAGATAAAGGCCTCACCGGATCCGTGAATCGCAAACGTAGAGTATCTCTGCGATATTCAAAGGAACGGCTTCCAAAGTTTTGCTGACAACATGCGGAGCATCTCATTTGCAATTTTCAATAAAAAACCCAGTCTTGCGATCTGAAGGTGCAAAATTTCTCACCCGCGATTATTATCGAAATGATCTCACCCGCCTTGCGGTCTGCTTTTCAATATTAGTGGAACTATTATACATTTTTTTTACAATTTGCAAACACGCTCTTTACATTTTTCTGTTTTAAGAAGAGAATGTCCCTATAAGCAAGACAGGATAACACCGCCTCGACGACAAAGAAGTGGGATGTTGCTTGCCCAATACGCAAGCAACCTTGA
>JAAZJV010000306.1 GCA_012800135.1 Clostridiaceae bacterium
AGGATTGTCTGATTCTGACGACATATTGCAGGGTTCAGCGACAAATGAGCAACCGTGGTTAATCCAACTTCGCCAAAAAATAGCCGCGATCAACGCGATCAATGACAAAAGCCACGGGACAAGTCATCAGGAGATTAATTTAAACTCGCCTCATAAACAGATTGAAATGCGACCTTCAACACTATCGTCTACTCTAAGGAAAAACATACCACACAGTGAAGATTCGCAACGCGCCGGCAGTATTCTGTCACTTTCCAAGACCGAGCAAATGCCTAATCCTGACGAGTCATATAATAGACGTATCCCCCCACACCTATATGGTGACGGCGACATACCATATTTTGATGAGCAGGATGTACCCCCATTGACCGATGACGACGCGCCTTATCTTTAAACACAATGAATTTTGATACGGGTGTGCCGACACATGTCACTTTACGAATAGAAAAAGGACAGTCGCATTTGGAGCGCATCTTCGTTAAACTAAGTAGTGTGCCAATATGATACGTGCGGAGACATGGAGACATTATTGAAATAAAGCCTTCCGTTATTGGCAATATACATATTGCATAAGAAACAGCAGAATAAACGGCAATCGGCCGCTTGAAAGGATTTTTTATGGGAAGAGGAAGACGAGGAGGTTATCCAAGAGGCGGTATGCCTGGCGGGAACCAAATGAACCAATTAATGCGTCAAGCGCAAAAAATGCAGCAGGAACTCGAACAGGCCCAAGAAGAAGTAGCTGAAATGACAGCGGAAGCAACGGTTGGCGGCGGTGTCGTGCGAGTAGTAATCGGCGCTGGGCACCAGATTCAAGAACTCGACATTAAACCGGAAGTTGTGGATCCTGACGATATTGAGATGTTGCAAGACCTGATTGTGGCCGCGGTTAATGACGCCTGTCGCCAACTAGATGAGAAGGCGGAAGAACGCATGTCTCAAGTGACTGGCGGCAACTTAGGATTTCCGGGATTTTAAGTATGGCTTATCGCTACTCTCCTGCGATTGAAAAACTGGTACAGGCGCTGGCAAAATTGCCCGGAATCGGTCGAAAAACAGCACAGCGCCTCGCTTTCTTTATTTTGGATCATCGTGATGTCGGAATGACCCTCTCCGATGCAATCCGAGAGGCATGCGACTCTGTGCACCTTTGCTCATCTTGCTGCAACCTTACAGAGGAGGATCCGTGCTATATTTGCCGCTCTACCGCGCGAGATACGACAAAAATCTGCGTCGTAGAGAACCCGAGCGATATCGCCGCAATGGAGCGCATTCACGACTACAACGGACTTTACCACGTGCTTCATGGCGTCATCTCACCAATGCACGACATAGGACCTGAAAATATCAAACTCAGGGAACTTTTACAGCGCCTTCAAGCTCATAGTGAAGTCGAAGAAATCATTCTTGCCACGAATCCAACAGTCGAAGGCGAAGCGACCGCGCTCTACATCGCCCGGCTTCTCAAACCCTCCGGCATCCGCACGACACGTATCGCTCACGGCATTCCTATGGGCGCCTCTCTTGAATACGCAGATGAAGTTACTTTAGCGCGTGCATTCGAAAACCGCAGGGAACTTTAATCACGAGATCTTTAATCAACTAATGCATACATCCCAAACAATATTATAAAAGACGCCGAGCTCCTCAAACGGTTGCTCAGCGCCCTCAAACAAATATTTTCAAATGTCGTCAAGAAATCAATCGACAACAAACTCAATCAGGTTATTCTCTGTTTCCTTGTCAAACAGATGGCAGGCAGCACCCGGCAGCATAAAACGAACGGTTGCGCCCATATCATGGGGCATGCGGTCGATACTGTCCCGCGTTCCTGTCGGACGGACAATCACAACTTCCTGATCTCCTGCTTTTACATGCAGATGCTCACTGCTCCCCATCATCTCACTGAACAGCAAAATACCCGAAAGACCTTCTTCAATATCGTCTTTGCTCAAAAGCACGATGTGCTCCGGTCGCACGCCAACCGTGATATCCTTCTCCTCATGCGCCGCATCTCGAAGTGCGCACTGCTTCGATTCAGGAAGCGCAATGTGCGCATCGCCGACGCGAACGAAATACGTCGCACCGTCTTTTTTGAGTTCGCCATCAAAGAAATTCATCTGAGGCGTACCGATAAAGCCCGCTACAAAAAGATTTGCAGGATGGTTGAAAACCTCGTGCGGAGTCCCTGTCTGTTGAATAAAGCCATCTTTCATGATTACGATTCTGTCACCTAATGTCATCGCTTCTGTCTGATCATGCGTCACATACACAAACGTTGTGTCAATTCTTTGGCGCAGTTTAATAATCTCCGCTCTCATTTGATTTCTGAGTTTTGCATCTAAGTTGGAAAGAGGTTCATCCATTAGAAAAACCTGCGGTTCACGCACAATAGCTCTGCCGATCGCCACACGCTGCTTTTGTCCTCCCGAAAGGGCTTTCGGTTTCCTTTTCAGGTAGTCCGTAATATCGAGTATATCCGCAGCACGACGTACAGTCTTGTCAATCTCCTTTTTATTCATCTTTCGGAGCTTAAGTGAAAAAGCCATATTGTCGTAAACCGTCATGTGCGGATATAGTGCGTAATTTTGAAAGACCATCGCGATATCTCGATCTTTCGGTGCCACGTTATTTACCAAACGATCACCAATATAGAGTTCTCCTTCTGTAATCTCCTCCAGACCCGCAATCATTCGAAGTGTCGTCGACTTGCCACATCCCGATGGCCCCACCAGTACCACAAATTCTTTGTCCGCAATCTCCAAGTTGAAGTCGCTTACCGCAAGCACATCTTTATCGTAGATTTTCTTGATCCCCTTAAGTGTTACTGTTGCCATCTACGCACCCCGTCCATTTCTAGATTATCTATTTGAAGCAATTCTAGCTTATATATGTTTTGATTATCGGCCTCATGATTACTAGATTATATTTTATTACTAGATTATATTTTTTAATTATTTGCTATCTGCCTCTTGATTATCTGTTTGATAAGTTATCGTCACTGTTACACTAAACTCTATCCGGTTCTTTTGCAGGCTATCTTTCCCAGTCGTTGTGATCTTTGCATGCTGCTTGATGTATCTGCATTTTGTTTTCCGGCAACTCAATCTTGTTCTGATCTTTGCCGTTGTCATAGCAGTGATATGACGATCTTTATCTCATTGTACTTGTTTTTCTAGACATCTGTGAAGTCGTCTTAACAAAGTAACCGTTTTCCTTTATTCGATCGCAATCTATTTTGCAAACTGGATAATTCAGGTATAACTTGGGAGAAGAGCTTCTACAGCTCGTACATTATCGATAACTTGACATATCTTGTTTGACGTGCTAGTATGCTTAAGCGTTTTGAAGGATGCTCGTGTGGCGGAATCGGCAGACGCAGCGGACT
>JAAZJV010000330.1 GCA_012800135.1 Clostridiaceae bacterium
AAAAAATGAGTTCCTTTCTCAATTGAAAGCACTTCATATCGGAGAATGGAAGTCGCATTATGACAGGCTTGCGTTAGATGGAACTCAATGGCATCTGGGAATATATTTTTCTAATTTTCATGAGGATGTCGAAATTTACGGGTCAAATGCCTACCCCTATAATTTTAATAAACTCTGCGAGCTTATGGAAATCAGCAGGTTTTTCTGGCCAGGATAAGGGTGCGAAGAACAGAGTCCTTGCCTGTTTATTTTGGGTAAAAAACTACTTGTTTAAGTTCAAATGCGGTATTTTATACTGCATTTATCTTTATCGATCAACATAATAAGCTCACCGAAAATTGCTCATATTACCGCCATTTTTCAAAGCGGCGACTTGGTTTTAGCAAACACCCCGCATAAACATCGTGTAGAACTCGATCATGTTTTGCAGGTTTTGAAAGGATAGGTACTCACCGTCTCCGTGGATGAGTAAAAACTCCTGTTCGCTGGCGCGGACAGGCATGAACCTGTAAGCGTTTTCTGTGACTTGGTCATAATGCCTGCAGTCGGTACCGCCGACCATCAGATAGGGTGTAATCACGGCGTCCGGAAAGACGGAAGCGATGCATGCCTTTAAATGATTCATACCTTGGCTGTCGAGATCAGAAGCCTTTGTCGGTTCGTCACGCATGATTGTTTCCACCGAAAATGGGATGCCTATCTCCTCAAATCGCTTTAAAACGGCATCTGAGTTATCGCCCTGAAGGATGCGGATATTGACGGTGCATGCGGCAGAATGGGGGAGCACATTGTGTGACGTTCCGCCTTCCGTCATCGTGAAGACGTACGTCGTGCGGAGCATGGCAGCCGTCTGGCGATTTCCCATCAGAATACGGAGAATCACCGGCGCGAAAAAGTCCGGATGGGCGAGAATGAATCTCGCAATTCCTTTTCTGTGAGGCGCGACGGCTTTCAGCATCGCCTTCAAGGTTTCCGTCAATCTGGGTTTCTGAGGTTTCTCCTCTATCGCGCGGATAAACTTGCCCATCTCCCCGATCGCAGTTTTTTTGGGAGGCGTCGACGAATGTCCTGCGTCTCCCTTGAAAGTCAGCTTGAAACTCGTGTTTCCTTTTTCCGCCACGCCGATGACAGCCACAGGTTTCTCAATTCCCATCATGGCGCCGTCGGCCACTAATCCGCCCTCATCAAGCACATATTCAAACGTAAGTCCTTCTTCCCGGAAATAAGCTGCGATTTTCTGCGCTCCTTGCGCGCCGCCCACTTCCTCGTCAAATCCAAAAGCAAGCCAAATATCCACGGGCGGTTCATATGCTTCTTGGAGCAGAGCCGTCACGGACTCGAAAATGGCGATCAGCGATCCCTTGTCGTCTAAACTCCCGCGGCCGTATATTTTTTCATCTTCGATATGCCCGGAAAAAGGCGGAAAAGGCCAGCCGCTGCCTTCGGCAGGCACGACATCGTAGTGCGCAATCAGCAAGACACGCCTGCTGCTATCTTTTCCCTGCCAGCGGAAGACAAGTCCATGCTTATTGATCGTTATTTTCTCGAGCTTTTCATGCACGAGCGGATACGTCTCTTCAAGAAAAGCCTCAAACGCTGAAAATTGAGACAAATCCATTTTGGAAATGTCCTGATGTGAGACGGTCTTGAAGCGCAACGCCTGACTTAAATGTTCTGCTGCAAGTTTGATATTCGACATAGTGAGCTCCTTTAAAAAAGTCCGGCTCCGAGAAGGTGCATGACCAAGAGCCATCCGACGCTTAGAACAATCAATACCAACTGTAATGGAAGCGTCCATTTGAGCCATTTTGGGTAACTGACGACGGACAAGCCTAGCCCGATCATCAGCGCGGCGTTGGTCGGATACAAGAGGTTGCTGAATCCGTCACCGAAGAGATAGGCTTGGACAGCCACTTGTCGGTGCAGTCCGAGAAAATCCGTCAGCGGTAACACCAGCGGCAACACCAGAAAAGCCTTGGCAGAGCCGGAGCTGATAAAGAAGTTCATTACGAGCACCATGAGGTATAGGAGGAGCAGACCTCCAACGGCGGACATTCCTTCAAAACGCGTGGACGCCTGATAAAGCAGATAGTCCATAACCAGAGAGCGCGTCATGATGAGCTTGATGCTCATCGCCATCATAATCAGCAGGATCGCGGGAGCCACACCGCCCATGCCGCGAAGGAAGGCTTTTCCGGCTTCTTTGAGTTTCATGACGCGGCTGACCAGCACACTCCCGAACGAAAGCACGACGAAAAGCAGGGCGATCAGCGGGAAGAGAATGGACGAGAGTGCGGGGATGAAGAATCCTGCGACGAGCAGAAAAGGCAACAGGAGAAGCCCGACCCCGAAAATCTTCAGACCGCGGTCAACGCCGGGTTCATACGTCAAATCATAGGAGACGGGAGTCTCGAGATCTTCTTTATAGACGGAAGAATGCTCCGGGTTTTTCTCGATCTTTTTAACATAACGGAGCAGGAAAAGCTGCAAGATCGCGTACACGGAAGCGAAGATCAGTACGCGAAGACCGATGGCGGCGAATGCGGACTGTCCTGCGAGCTGCTGCGCGACCC
>JAAZJV010000307.1 GCA_012800135.1 Clostridiaceae bacterium
TCAAAATATTCGACCGGCACAACAAAAACCGTCGCTCCGCCAATGGTCACCTCGACCGGATAAGGCACATATGATGTGCCGATCGTCGTCGGCGGCATATTTGCGTTGATGGCCGTTTTGCGGCTTTTGGAGTTTGCGTGAATAATGTCGAGCACATCTTGTGTTGATTTTTCATCGACGACGGTCATCAACGTTGTATTGCCAGATCTTAGAAAACCGCCCGTCGAATTCAGTTTTGTCACACGAAATCCGGCGCGGTTAACCTCCGCCATCAGGCGGGGCGCATCCTCATCGCTGATGATCGCAAAAATCAATTTCATTGCCATAATCTCTTCACCTCCTCGCGGATTAACGCCGCAGTATCTTCTTTTTCCCCTTGAGACTCCACCACTACAACTCGTGTCGGTTCCTCTGAAGCGATCTCTCTAAAGCCTTCACAAACACGCTGTTTAAACCGTTCCGACTCTATGTCCAAGCGATCGTGTTCGCCCTCAACGTGGCGTTTTCGAAGGCGTTGGTCGCGCGCGCGGTCTCCAAGCTCAAGCAAAATAGTCAGATCCGGACGTACTCCTGCAGTCGCCCACGTGTTCATGGAGCGGATCATCTCTAAAGAAAGACCGCGTCCATAACCTTGGTACGCAACGGATGAATCGCTAAAACGATCTGAAATCACCCATGCACCGCTCTCAAGTGCGGGAATGAGCACTTCTCGCGTCAGCTGTGCACGAGCAGCTTCAAAGAGAAACAGTTCCGTCTCTGCTGTCATGTTGTCGTGGCGCATATCGAGGAGAATTTGACGTATACGCTCCCCAATCTCCGTACCGCCCGGCTCGCGAAGAAGCACCACACGGTATCCTAAAGAAAGAAGATAGTCGGAAAGCAGCGTGATCTGCGTCGATTTCCCGGATCCGTCGATCCCTTCAAATGTAATCAGTTTTCCTTTCAGCACGCTATCTTCCGTTTACCTTTCATTCCAAGCTAACATCGACCATAATCCTCTAAGTGCTCTATTTTTGTAAAAAACACTCGAAATAAAGTCTCAGTCAGGTATATTTTTAGTTTATTTATTATACCAATCACAGACCGTTTCGCAAAAAACAGTGTATGTGAAAATATGCTTTGTATATTTCAGAAAGACGGATGTATCTCTTTTGTGATGAAAGCGCCTTTCATTACATAGACGGGTTCACTGAGGGATTCTCCTTTTTCTGTTCTTGAAGCATTTTAATTATTTAACTTCTATACTTCAATTTTAGCTTTGAAATCAGAAATAAAGCAGTAATATTCAGACATATGGTAGGAATTTGTGATAAAATGAATCCAATTAAATGTGAATAGTTCACAATTGGGCGTTTTAATAGATCGTTTGTTCTAGCAGAAGCGCCTTAGTATTAGGTCGGTATATGTGTGTCGGCTCCGAGGGGAAGGAGGTCTGTGACGGAGTCTGTGCCGCATAAGCTGGAGGTCGTGCGAGGACTTTTCTCTCGATAAAACGGCCACAAGAAGTCCGCAGTTCGAAACTGGCAAGTATTTTGTTGCTTGACTTGCCTAAGAAATCGCTAACTGTGACAATCGCGATCTGATTGTCGTGGACAGGAGCCGTCCGGAACACTCCATGAAGTGGACGGTTCCACATTATTGCGTGTGTGAGGTTTATATGAGCCGAAACTTAAATTTAACAATCAACGGAAAAATGTACGAATTTACTGTTGGTGACCGTTTAGGGCAGATTCCGGAAAATGAGACACTCGTCGACACATTGAGGGATCGTCTCGGGCTGACCGGCACTAAACGGTCTTGTGGACAGGGAGCCTGCGGCTGTTGTACCGTCATCATCGACGGAAAAGCTGTTGCTTCTTGTCTGACGCTGACAGTCGAATGTGAGGGAAAGAAGATTACGACGATTGAGGGATTGGCCGATCCCGTCACGGGCGAACTCGATCCGATACAGAAAGCCTTTAATGAGCACAATGCTTTTCAGTGCGGCTTCTGTACGCCGGGCATCATCATGTCTACCAAAGCGCTGCTTGACGCCAATCCGAATCCGACAGAAGAAGAGCTCAAAGAAGCACTATCCGGCAACTACTGTCGATGCATCAGCCACTATCAGGTGATAGAGGCTGTGAAATCCATCATATAAGGAGGTTGTCAATGAAGCACTTAGATGAAGCGCTTAAACCATATCGGAATAAAACCGAATACCGTCATATCGGCAAATCTGTACGTCGACAGGACGGTGAAGCGATCGTCACGGGAAAAGCCCTCTACTGCGACGATATCTATATCCCGAACGCGCTCTATATGAAAGTTCTAAGATCGCCCCACCCGCACGCCGAGGTGGTATCGATCGACACATCGGAAGCGCTCGCACTGCCCGGTGTCGAAGCCATCATGACACATGAGAATTCGCCGCAATGGAAAACAGGGCAGCCTGCGCACCGTCTCCCAATCGACAGAATTGTCCGCTACGTCGGTGATGCCGTCGCCGCTGTCATGGCGACATCAAAGCAGATCGCAGAGGATGCGCTCGAACTCATCAAGGTCGAGTATAAGCTTCTCCCCGCTGTTTACGATGTTGAAGATGCGATTAAGCCCGATGCTTATCAGATCTACGGCGAAGAGTATAACATTGAGTGGCTGGGTTATCGCTACGAGAATAACAAGCTTCCCCCCGGAAGTTACTTTGAACACCCCGAAGATCCTCCGTTCTATTTCATCAGAGAGGGTGATCCGGAGAAGGGCTTTGAAGAATGCGACGCCGTCGTCGAAGGCAAAGTTTCTTACGACAAGGCGACATTCCCCGGCGCCCCCGAAACGCCCTTTATCGCCGCAAGGTGGGAAGACGAAGACCACGTCACTGTTTGGGCATCGTCTCAGTCCCCGAACATGATGAGTCGTCCGCTGGGTGCGGCAATTAACGCGCACGTGTTTGCAAATGTTCCGAATGTAGGCGGAAGCTACGGCAACAAGAACGGCATGGGGTACATTTCGCTCTTTGTCGCCGCCGCTGCGAAAGTCGCAGGCAAACCGGTTCGATACGCCATGTCAAAAGAAGAGCAGATGCTCGTCTACGAACGCCGTCTCGGCAACAAGTTCATCGGAAAAATCGGAGTTAAAAAAGACGGCATGATCCATGCGATCAAAGGAGACTGGCTCGTTGACACAGGAATGTCGGCCGAGTTGACACAAGGCCAAGTTGCGGAAGGCCTCGGCGAATTGCATATCGCGTTCAATAAGACACCGCACTGGGATGTCAACGGTCGTGTCGTCGTGACGAACCTCTATCCGGTCGGCATTTGTAAGGGCTTTGGTGGACAGGAGTTCAAATCGTGCGCCATGCACTTGGCGACAAGAGCACTAAAAAAGCTCGACATCGATCCCTTTGAGTCTTTCCGCAAGAACTTCTGCTCGCCAGGCAGGGAATACTACTGGCGCACCGGAAGAAAATACAAGAATGACATCATTGATTACGACAACGCGTTCGTCGGAGCTGCAGAAAAATTCCGCTGGCATGAGCGTTGGAAGGGCTGGACAACACCGAGTCGTGTCGAAGGAAACAAGAGCTACGGTGTCGGTTTCGGTGTACACTGCAGCGGTGACCCGTCCTGTGACGAGACATTCGCCTATGTACGTCTTGAAAACGATGAAGTCATTGTCCACTGCCCAACGTCAGAGAGTGGTATGGGCCAGCGCCTTGCTGCTGCAAAGACCGTTGCCGAAATTCTCAATGTGCCGATGGAACGTGTTTCGCTCACTCCGTCGAACAACATCAATAACCCTGCAGACTTCGGCTTGGCAGGTTCGCGCGGAACGATTACCGTGAACGCCGCCTGCGGAAGAGCGGCTGCAGATGCAAAACGGAAGCTTTTTGAGCTTTTTGCGCCTTACTTCGACTGCGAACCGGAAGATCTCGATACAAAAGATTTGATGGTGTTCAAGAAGGATAACCCGGAGGGCGCTGTCCATTGGAATACGCTCATCCACTTCTACTATTCTATTACGGGCGAAGGAAGGATGGACGGTAAGTTCAACACGTACTCTATGGTCTTACTTTTTGTTGAAGTTGAGATTGATCTCGACACCGGTCTTGTCAAACTGACTGATGTCCTGAGCGGTACCGATGTCGGCCAGGTAATGAGCCCGGTCGAGCTGAAAATGCAGCTTGAGGGCGGCCTCGGCGCGGCTGGTATTGACACTGGGCACCTCGAAGGGTATGTCGTTGATCCGCATCTCGGACGGACGTTGACCGGCAACCTGATCGACTACAAATGGCGCACTTTTACGGAGTTGCCTAATTTCGACACGTATATCCTGAGTTCGAAGTGGCCGACAGAAAACCCGTTCGGTGCGATCGGCATCGGCGAAATCACCGGCGCGGCCGGACCGGCAGCTGTCGCGATGGCCATTGAGAGTGCGTTGGGCGGATATGAATTCAACGAATATCCCATCACGCCCGATAAAGTCTTGAAAGCGCTTGGAAAAGCATAGGAGAGCGGATATGAAGAAATTTGAACATCTAAATGCTAAAAGTTTTTCCGAGGCGGGTAAGGCAATTCGTTCCTATCGGAACGCGAGACCTTCGGCAGGTGGCACAGATCTCGTCGGTACGATGCGCGCAGGAATTCTGGAGAATAATCCTGATGCGATCATCAACTTGAAGACCATTCCCGATTCCGCCTATATCAGAGATGAAGGTAACGCAGTGGCCATCGGCGCGCTGACGACACTGGATGATATTGATCGTTCGGAACTGATCAGGAAAGACGCAAAGGCGGTCGGCGAAGCGGCGAGAAGCGTCGCATCGAGCCTAATCAGAAACGCGGCAACAATCGGCGGCAACATCTGCCAGGATGTCCGTTGTTGGTATTATCGTTACCCGGACGAAATCGGAGGTCGACTGACGTGCCTGCGCAAAGGCGGAGATCTCTGCTACGCGATCCAAGGGCGCAACCAATTTCACTCTGCCTGCGGCGGAATGAAGTCGGGAACACATCGCTGTACAGCCCACTGTCCTGCGTCGACCGATATTTCTGCCTATATGCAGGAAATTCGCAACGGAAACTGGGACGCCGCCGCAAGAATCATTATGCAGGCAAACCCGATGCCCAGTCTGACGTCAAGAGTCTGTCCTCACAACTGCCAGAACGTCTGCAATCAGAATGAGTACGGTGATTCGGTAAGTATCCATTCCGTGGAGCGCGCTCTGGGCGATTACATCATGAAGAACAGTGACCGCTTCTACGTCTCGCCCGAGAAAGAAACAGGGAAAAAAGTCGCCATCATCGGCGGCGGCCCGTCAGGTCTTGCGGCAGCGTACAACCTCAGAAAAGTCGGACACTCCGTTACCGTCTACGAGAAAATGCCGGAGGCCGGCGGTGTGCTGATGTACGGCATTCCGGAATATCGCTTGCCGAAACACTATGTCCGCAGTCTTGTCAAAGCTATTGAGGGAATGGGCGTCGAATTCAAGCTGGAGACGGAAGTCGGAAAAGACATCGATCTGAAAACGATTAAGGCCGATTCCGATGCGCTCCTGCTGAACACGGGTGCATGGAAGCAGCCGATTCTCGGTCTCGAGGGTGAAGAATTGACGGTCTTCGGACTTAACTTCCTCGTCGAAGTCAAGGCGTTCATGAATCGCCAGATCGACAAAAACGTTCTCGTCGTCGGAGGCGGAAACGTTGCGATGGACGTTGCGCTGACAGCAATGCGTCTAGGCGCACACAATGTGACACTCGCCTGTCTAGAGCAGCGCCATGAGATGCCGGCAATTCCTGAAGAGATCAATAGAGCCTTAGAAGAAGGCCTCGTCATGCACAACGGATGGGGACTTGGCAAAGTCGTCACGGATGATAAAGGAAAGGTCATCGGTCTCGACGCCAAGCGTTGCACATCCGTCTTTGACGAAAAGGGACGCTTCAATCCCGTCTACGACGAAGAGGATCGGCACTTCTTCCCGGCGGAATCGATTATTCTCGCTACAGGTCAGAAAGTCGATATTGATTATCTAGGCGAGCAGTTCAAAGAGAAAATCGCAAGTGCTCGCGGACTGGTCGAAGTCGACGAAACGAAAGCGACACGCGAACCCGGCGTCTATGCCGGCGGCGACTTGGCGTCCGGTCCGGCGTTGGCGATTGAGGCCATTCGCGACGGTGTGATCGCCGCAAGGAGCATCAGCCGAGAGCTCGGTGTGAAGATCGACCGTAAATACAAGGGACCGCGCTTTTTCAAGCCTGACGTCGAGGAAATCGAAAATCGTGTCGGACGCACAGAGCTGGATACGCCTGTCGCCGAACGCACGCTCGAGAAAGAAGACACTGTTACTCTCTCCATGGCAGAAGCGGAGAAAGAGGCGCGCCGCTGCATGAGCTGCGGATGCTACGCAGTCAACGCTTCCGATCTGAGCCCGGTGCTCGTCGCGCTTGACGCCGAAATCAGGACGACCGATCGTGTGATCGAGGCGGAGACGTTCTTCAGCGAGCTCGACGCTTCAGACGTTCTCAGTGTCGGTGAACTCATCACGGAAATTTATGTTCCTAAGATGAAAGATTACCGCACCGGTTACATGAAGCTGCGCTGGCGTGAAACGATTGACTTTGCTGTCACTTCACTCGCCTACGCGATTAAGGAAGATGAGGGTGTTATCAAGGATGCGCGACTCGTCGCCGGCGGTGTGGCACCGATTCCTCTCCGTCTTTGCGAAGTTGAGTCCTTCATCGAAGGCAAGCTCATGACACCCGAACTGGCAGAAGAAGCAGCTGAACTCGCCGTGGCGACGTACGGTCACCCGCTGAAGGAAAGCGGCTACAAACTGCAGACGATGAAATCACAATTGGTCAAAGCGCTTGCAGGTTAACTTAACATTCAGTCCAATTTGTATTTGGAAGGGGGGTTGTCTCGAGAAAAGAGACAACCCCCCTTATTCATTGATGAAAAAATCTTTGATGTAACGACAAAAGGGGTCAAAAAATCGATATTTTCTTTATTTTTGGCTCTAGTCGACCACGTAGTTGATTTTTCCTCTGCTTTTGTGTGGTCACACCGGTCAAAAAACCTATTTTTTCTTTGTTTTTGGCCATACTGGCCCATTAGTTAAAATTCACTCTTTTTTGCTCTCACTCGAGCGAAGTAGCGAATACAGATTAATATTGGATGCCGCGAACAGTGATGTCTAATGAATGAAGCGCCTGAAAAAATGACCGGTGTTCCTCTAGGACAGGTTCACCCGGCCACAGCACCGTCAGCCCGGGCGGATAAGGGGCGATTGCATAACAAGCATCTCTACCAAAGAGCGCCTCACGAGGCGTCACTTGAAATGCCGCCGGCGCTGACAATAGGCGATCACGTATGTGTAGAAGTTCATGCCGCGCCTGTGTGAGCGACTGACGATTTTCCTTATTTTCCAGCTCAGAGAGAAAAAAAAGTGATTCTAGAAGTCGCATGTAGTCTTCTTCCGGCTGATCAAGCGCGGGAATCAGCACGATACGGCTGATATCGATCATTTCAACATCAACGCCCGATTTATCAAGGTGTTCCGCAAGCGTCCTTCTGGAAAAACCGGCCTCCGCAAAATCGAGTACAAGGCGAGAAGGATCAGCACCTTCCGGAAGAACGCGATAAAAACCGGTAGGCAGCTTCTCGGAAAAAGAGACATTGAGTCTTTGCAATCGTTCAAGTCGCTCTTTTCCGCAAGATTCCAATTCTGCACGCGCTCGATCGATCGTTGCCGCAACAAGAAAAGAGGGACTCGACGTCTGAAAAACGTGAACCATTGAGACCACCCGCTGAAGATCAACGCGTCGCTGTTGAATGGCCGCTTCAGAAACATGAAGAAGTGATGCAGGCGTCAGTGCGGCAAGCGTTTTATGTGCACTCTGACACACTATGTCTGCTCCAAGAGAAAGCGCTGTCGCAGGTTTTTGATCCGGAAGGAAAGCAAAGTGCGCTCCGTGCGCCTCGTCGACAA
>JAAZJV010000308.1 GCA_012800135.1 Clostridiaceae bacterium
CGTGCTCTGAATTTTCTTTTCTTCACCGCGTCCGATTTCAGGAAGTATAATCGGCGGGTGCGGTACAACGTAGGCTTTAATAATCATCTCAAACCTCCCGGCTCAGTCGTCAACCAAACCATCAAACCCGGCTGTTAAGTCCAATTCTCTAGCTCTATAACCAAGACAACCACAGGCTCTGTCGGCAAGAGCAATTCCACTGTTCTTTAGCTAGAACAACCACTCAGGATCTGTCGTCAAAACAGTTTCCCCGAATCTTTAGTCAGGACACCTCCCTAGCTCCGTCATTAGTCCAAGTTTCCCGAATTATTAGTCAACAGGCACTGCATAAAAAGAATAACTCGCTGTACCTTCATATTTATCCGAGCTGTCCCACCTCGCGAATACTTCATATATATAGCCGCCATTTTTAAGCTCGATGGTAAAATCGCGAACGGGGACAGGCTCGCCTTCTGCGGAAGTATTGCCCCAATAGATATCACTCCAGCAACACACCGTTATCGCATCGGGAGCGATACTAAATTGCAAAACAGCATCGATTGAGTTTTCAGCTGAGTTCGACGTCAGCGCCACCTGCAAGACCGGCATATATTCTTTAGTGTTAGAATCCAACGGGTGCAGGCAGTCAATATCAACGCCTGACCATGTACCATCTCCCTTATCGTAGCCCCACGAAGTCGTTCCCATCATTGCCTCAATGCTGCTGTTCCACGTGCTGACCGTTAAGGCAGGCGCATCCTCAAAAATGTCATCCGATGTGGCTGCCCTGTTCAAGAAGACATCGATATCCTCCGTCCTTATATCGATGTAATCATCCTGGTCGTTTACCGAAACAAGCCTAATATAGATAGGCTCCGAGTCAGGAATCCCGCCAATCAGCAGATAGTAATCAGCATCTACTTCATAACGGAAGATATGAAGGCCTGAACCGATATCTCGACTCTTATATGGTTTAAAGTCGCTCCAGCTAAGCGCGTTGCCTTTTATCGCCAACTCTTTGACTTTTGCCATTGTCAAGGTCGAAAAGACATGTTCTGTGACCGTCGTTATATTGTTGGCAATATCAGAGACTACCGGACGTATTGTGTCGCTTGATCTAGGGGACTGATTTTTGTTACAGCCCGCCAGTGACAGAACAATAAAGACCGTGACGAGCAAAACCGAACATCGTTTCATAAGAAACATCTCCTAGCCACATCAAAAGAGACGCATTAAGAAGCCCATCTGTTTCATACACAAAAGTTTTTCATCCTCGACATCATTATACGTGATACATACCATAACTCGTACTTATCGAAAAAAACGGCTTGAGAATAAAATAAGACCGCTATAGTCTCGAAAATGCCATGCCCCGTACTTATCGAACAACATCGAATCGAGAATAGATACGTCCGTTATAGACTCAAAATGTTAAGCCCCGCACGTAGAAACAAAATCTGCTTGCGAATAAATACGCTATGCCCTGTACTTGTCAAAAAGTACAGGGCATGTTCCGGAGAGATTTCCCATATCACAACGGGAGTTTCGATTGAATCTGAACAGCTCAATTAAATTCTTGCAACTCCTGAACGAACAGCGGCCTCGCTGACAGCCGCGGCTACCGCCGCGCAAAGATTTTTATCTGTCGCATCCGGAAGCAGATATTCAGAAGAAAGACTCGCATCGTCAACCATGCCGGCAATCGCCATCGCCGCCGCGACTTTCATCTCTTCATTGATTTCTCTGGCGCGCACATCAAAGGTTCCTCTGAAAATGCCGGGAAAAGCGAGGACATTATTGATCTGATTTGGGAAATCGGATCGTCCGGTCGCCACAATCGCAGCGCCGGCTTCGATCGCTTCAGCAGGCAAAATCTCCGGTATGGGATTCGCGCAAGCGAAGACAATTGGATCCTCTGCCATCGATCTCACCATATCGCCTGTCAACAATCCTGGACCGGAAAGGCCGATAAACACATCAGCGCCAACCAAAGCGTCAGCAAGAGAACCACGGCATTGACGCTCATTGGTTACTTCCGCTATCAAAGCTTTTTCCGCGTTCATTCCGACATCACGGCCCGAATAAATCGCCCCGTGTCGATCACAAAGTACAATGTTTTTTGCGCCAACCGCTAAAAGAATGCGTGCTACCGCGATGGAGGCGGCACCCGCTCCGCTGAACACAATAGAAACGTCGGACATTTCTTTGCCCGTCACTTTAAGGGCATTCAAAAGCCCGGCAAGCACTACAACCGCCGTGCCGTGCTGATCATCGTGGAAAATCGGAATGTCGCAACGCTCCATGAGCTTGCGCTCAATTTCAAAACACTGAGGTGCTGCAATATCTTCGAGATTGATTCCGCCGAAACTGCCGC
>JAAZJV010000055.1 GCA_012800135.1 Clostridiaceae bacterium
AAAGATTTGTTTCGTTAACTCGGTTTTGCTGACAAGAGCAATCGTACAGTGATGTAAAATAAATATCAGGAAATTACTTGATTAATACGACTGCTCGCTGGCAGTTACAGAAAGCGAGGATCCTGTGGCAGAAAAAGAAACACTGTGGCTCATCGATGTGCATAGTTTAATGAATCGCGCGTTTTATGCACTTGCCGGACGGCATCGTCTGACCGCTCCGGATGGCTTGCCCACCGGTGCATTGTATGCCTTCATGAATATGCTGTTGAAGTACCACGATGAATTGAATCCGACTCATGTTATCGCGACGTTTGACAGTCCCGGTAAGGTTTTTCGCCATGAAATGTATCCTGACTATAAAGCAGGGCGTCGTCCAATGCCTGACGATCTGGCAGCACAGATACCGGTTGCTGAGGAATTACTAGAGGCGCTCGGGTTTCAACCAACTGCGCTGCCCGGATATGAAGCAGACGACCTGTTAGGCACGCTGGCGCGATGCGGTGAAAGAAAGGGCATGCGTGTCTATATTCTCACGGGCGATCGTGACACATTTCAGTTGGTGTCAGAGCAGAGCTCGGTTATTTTTTTGACAACATCCAAAGGGAAAACCAATTCGGAAGAAATCACACCGCAAAAGATGATCGATGTTTATGGTGTTAGCCCGGAGCAGTGGATAGACGTAAAAGCACTGATGGGCGATTCTTCAGATAATATTCCAGGAGTGAAAGGCGTTGGCAAAAAGACAGCAGTTCGCCTTATTCAGTCCTATGGAACGCTTGAGGATGTATACAGCCATCTTGAAGAACAGACCGGCGCATTGCGCAAGAATTTAGAAGATGGGCGTGAGATGGCACGCCTCTCCCGTGATCTTGCTACGATTCGTCTTGATGTTCCGTGTCCTGATATTGAACGCCTTCTTGAAAGCAATATTCAAGATGCCGCGGATGAACAAGTACTATCTGCGCTGCTTACGCGCCTAGATTTTCGTTCTTTTTTAGATCGGCTTCAATTATCGCCTGTGTTTGCTGAATCTAGTGAAGATCAGCCTACGATTCAAGAGGCTTTTGAGGCGTTAGAAGCATGTGCGACATTAGGTGATTTTTTCGGTTTGTTGGAGGATAGTGCGCCGATTGCCTTTTTCTTGCCAAAAAGAGCAAGTGAGGGTGTCGTTGTATCCTTAAATGCTTACTGCACCACGCGTGACGTGAATGCATTAATGGCGCACGTTTTTTCGGGTAAATATTCTCCGGTCACATGGGATTTCAAAGCACAGCTTCGCGCACTCGGCTTACCGGCGCCTGAGGTGACCGTCTTTGACGTCATGATTGCCGGGTACCTTCTAAACCAATTGGGGCGCGGTGATGATATCGAATTTACGCTCAAGGCGGCACTGGGTGACCGTTATCAACCTGTCGGCGGAGATGAACTCCCGCTTCTTGGCGACCAAACGCGCAATCTTTGTCAAACTGCATATATGCTTTTGTTCGCGCGCCAGCAACAGATTGAGGATCTCGAAACAAGGGGTCTGAATGCGCTTGCGAACGTAGAAATGGCGTTGGTGGGCATTCTTGCAGAAATGGAGCGCAAAGGTGTGCTTGTCAATCAAGAAGAATTGGACAAGCAATCAGAGGCGATGGCGTCAGAAATCGCTGCTCTCGAGGCAGCTATTTACGACGAAGCCGGACATGAATTTAACATCAACTCGTCGCAACAGCTTGCCGAAGTGCTCTATGAAGAACTTGGTCTTCCGCATGGGAGAAAGAGTGCCAGCGGGAATTATAGTACGGCTCAAGATCAGCTCGATGCAATTCTCACACTGCACCCGATTGTGCCGCTCATACTCGAATACCGCGAGCGTTCAAAACTTCGCAGCACCTTTCTTGAAGGACTAAGAAAAGAGATTGGCGATGACGGTCGTATTCACACTTCCTATAATCAAACGGTGACGGCAACCGGACGACTTTCAAGTTCTAACCCGAACTTGCAGAATATTCCCATAAGAACGGAACGCGGGCGCGCGATCAGAGAGGTTTTTACAGTACCTGAAGGCTATATGTTGGTTGGTGCAGATTATAGCCAGATTGAGCTTAGGCTTCTCGCTCATCTTTCCGGCGATGAAGGGTTGACGGAAGCGTTTCGTGAAGGCAAAGACGTACACCGTGTGACTGCAGCAAGCCTTTTTGGAAAAAAAGAGGAGGATATTAACGCCGAAGAGCGTGCTGTGGCAAAAACAGTCAACTTCAGCATCACATATGGCATTTCAGATTACGGACTTTCACGCGATCTAGGAATTCCCATCCGCCGTGCGCGTTCCTTTATTGATCGTTATCACAAGAAATATCCGAGAGTAGAAGACTGGCTTCACGAGCAAGGAGAGAACGCAAAACGCGACGGATTTGTTGAGACGCTTTTCCGACGCAGACGCTATTTGCCCGAACTTCAATCCGGTAATCGCAATATTTACAACTTTGGTTTACGAGCGGCGATGAACGCGCCCGTGCAGGGGACAGCGGCAGATATCATGAAAATGGCTATGGTTGACACATGGCGTGCTTTCAAAAATGCCGGCGTTAAGGCGTCAATCATCCTTCAAGTGCACGATGAGTTGATCATAGAGTGTGAAAAAGAAGATGTTGAACGTGTGAAGATTTTGCTTCAAGATGCAATGGAAAACGTCATGGAGCTTGACGTTCCGTTAGTTGTGAATGTGAGTACCGGTCGCACATGGGGTGAATTATAGGGAAAAGTTTAATTGGTTCTAAGCCAACGTATATGAATCGATTTGCGCTACCGTACACGGAGTGAATTGTTGGAAAGCATTCTATATTCCATTGTGCTTAGGTATCGTCTTTTTATCTTAACTTTCAAATATGTTTTTATTTTCCATACTCCCTGTGTTTATGATGTAAAATATATCTTGCTTAAGAGTGTACTATGCAATTTGTTGGAAAGTATCGAAAGCACAGCCCCTCAAGGGTTTTGCGTATAAGGGAAGGAACGAAGAAGAAAAACATGTTTGTATTGGGCATAACCGGTGGCATAGGGAGTGGAAAAAGTACGGTTGCCACAATTTGTCGAACGGTGGGGCTCCCTGTAATTGACGCAGATCAAATTTCCCATGAAGTGACTGGAGAACCCGGCGAAACCACAAGTCTTCTCAAGGAAGTTTTTGGTAGCGAGATTATACGAGAAGACGGTGCCCTTGACCGACAACGGATGTCAGATCTAGTTTTTCATGACAAACGTTACCTTGACAAACTCAGCGCGATTATTCATGAACAAGTTATAGAAACCATGGAAGAGCGCCTTCGGGAAGCGGAAAAAAAGAAAACGAAAGCCATCGTCCTTGATGTCCCTATACCTGTAAAACGCGGTTTTATCGATCTTTGTGATCAGATTTGGACAGTATCCGCAGATCCGGAGATCAGGAAAAGCCGCCTTTTGAAGCGAGGAATGTCAATACATGATATTGAGCGACGAATGCAGGTTCAAATGTCACCTGAAGAATACCGGGAAATAGCACACCACGAGATTTTTAATAACGGCACTTTCCAAGAGCTTGAACAACAAGTTCACGATCTGCTCAAGCAAGAACTCGGTATGCGCGGTATTTCCATCCCCGGGTTGCCGTAAAATAAAACAGCGTGTGTGTGAAATATAGATACTTTACAAAATAATCTGAGCGGCAGATGCTTGTGCTGATCAAGCAAGGGTTAGGCATGCGCGGCAATTTTATTCTTGGATTACTACAGTAATTTTAGCTCAGTAATCTGTGTGAAGATTTGGTTGCAATCAAACATTAAAACGGAACAAGATGACATCGCCATCTTGAACAACATATGCCTTCCCTTCGGATCGAATACGTCCCTTTTCACGCGCTCTCATAAATGATCCCGATACATCCAAATCATCAAACGACACAACTTCCGCGCGGATAAAGCCGCGCTCGAAATCAGAGTGGATGGCACCTGCCGCTCGCGAAGCCAATGTGCCCTTACGAATTGTCCATGCACGCGCTTCCTTCTCATTTCCCGTAAAAAAAGATATTAGACCAAGCAGTCGATAGCTTTCCTGAATAACTTGATCAAGGCTGCTTTTGTCGATTTTCATCTCATCAAAGAATACTTGGCGATCCTCCTCCGGCAACTCTGCAATTTCTGCTTCTAAGCGTGCAGATACGGGGATAACATTCGTCTCAGAACCTTCAAAAAATGACTTAAGACTATTTAAGCCGGAATCATTATCTTGATTAAACGAATCAGAAACATTGGCAACCACCATGATCGGTTTCGCTGTAAGTAAATAGTAGTGTTCAACCTGACGAATGACTTCCTGATCGTCAATTTCGGTCAAAAACGTACGAATTGAGTTTCCAGCATCAAGGTGTGTCATCAAACGATCGATCAATTCGAGTTCTCTGAAAAGCACTGGATCATTAGACTTTGCCTGGCGGGCAACTTTGTTGCGGCGTCGCTCAAGATGTTCAATATCGGCGATTATGAGCTCGAGTTCAACTGTCTTGAAGTCATCAACAGGTGATGTTGTTTCGTCAATGCGTGTAATGAGATTATCGTGGAAGCAACGAACGACATGTAGGATAGCATCAACTTCACGGATATGTGAGAGAAATTGATTGCCTAGTCCTTCACCTCGACTTGCACCCTTCACAAGTCCGGCAATATCCACAAATTCAACAACGGCCGGGATCAGTGTTTTTGCATGAAGAATATGTGCCAACCGCTCTAAGCGAGGATCAGGCACAGGAACAATGCCAATATTTGGATCTATCGTACAAAAAGGATAATTTGCGACATTCGCACTTGCGCCTGTAAGGGCATTAAACAAAGTGCTTTTTCCAACATTTGGGAGACCGACAATACCAATTTTCATAAAAATCCTCACTCTTTCACACCTATATTTTATCATGCGCCATTACATAACCAGCTAGTGTCCAAAAAATCAATTTTAATCGCCTTTGTGTGTCATGTTTCAAATAATTCGATCTTGCTTGTATCTTTCTATAAATATCTTCTTTTACTCCACAATGGTCAATTTTTCAATTAATTTTAAATATCCGCATGATCCTGCCGTTTAACCTCTCCCTTGACAGCCAACAGGAGGTAAAGATAGCTCTTGTCGGAAAGACGTCGGAAAGAAACGTTCGTCCCTCCGTTAGACTTACCGCATGGCAACCTACTTGCGAAAATATATCTGCGGCAAGAAAGCTCTCGATTATTGGAACGTCCCTAACCTCAGAGGCGTGATCGAACCCGAAAATGCCGAGTTCCCTCTGGAACACGTCATCTTCACCGATCGATCC
>JAAZJV010000309.1 GCA_012800135.1 Clostridiaceae bacterium
CACTTGTCAATGTATCGCTCAATCCTGTGACATCGCTCTCTTTATAAGAGACGCGCCAAACGTCCTCTCCATGCTCATAAGAAAGCTTGCCATGCGTGGTAAGCTGAAGCGAATCGAGTTCTCTTTTTCCCTCCCACTGGCGGTGAGTCAAGTAAATCACAGCATCGCGATCAAGATCACGGGGCATCAACACGATTGTCCTCCCTTGTCAACCCATCATTATCCACAAGTCGTTTTAACATTAAACCTTTTCCAGCGACTCCAATTCAACATGATGAACCATATCTATAGCTGTGTCAAGAAATCGCTCAGCATGTTCTCGAAACGCATCCGGCGCATCACTTGAGTAAAAAGTTAAACTCCCTTCAACTGTGCTTTCACGCAACATTCTATCGCGATGGAGCGTTGTTTTTACCGTGCGCGCGATATTGAATGCGCTATCTATGAGCTGAACTTCGGGACCTACCGCCTTTCCAATCGACTCGGAAAGAACGGGATAATGTGTACAACCCAATATAACTACATCGGGATGAAACGCGCGTATCTCGGACAGATAACGCTTGGCTGTGCTATCTGCAAGAGGACCGTTCCAAACACCATCGTCTACAAGTGAAACAAAGAGAGGACAAGATAGTTCTGTAAAAACCGGTTCTTGTAAATATAATCTTCTTGCGTGTTCCGATATACTTTTGCGATAAACACCGCTTTTCACCGTCAATGTCGTGCCCAACAAAGCAAAACGTGCCGCTCTCGGAGGTTCGCCATCCTCATTCAAACATTTCAGCTCACTGGGAAGCACGTCGAATACAGCCTTAGTACCCTGCGTAATTACTTCAAAAACAGGTATCCTACCTGCCCTTAGCCTTACAGCATCAGCAGCGACGCTGCTTGCCGTTGTGCAGGCAACCACAATGATCTTGACACCGCGATCCAAAAGAAAATCGGTAATTTCTAACGCATAGCGCCGAACAGTCTCTGAATCTTTTGATCCATAAGGCGCACGCGCACCGTCTGCGACGTAAATAAAGTGCTCATGAGGAAGAGCCGTAATGAGAGCTTTCAGAATAGTTAGTCCGCCAATGCCGGAATCGAAAATTCCGATCGGAGCATTACTCTTCTCAGTCTGATCACCTTGCGACACGTCTCGCCTCTTTCTTATTTGAAGATATAATCACAGCAAAAAAATGATCGTTATTCGCGCTATTCAGGCAAAAAACTTGATTCATGCCATAATTCTTCCGTACTGAATTACCCTCTAAAGTCTTCCAAGGGAGTTTTATTGAGATCAATAGGCTTTTCCCCAAATGACCGTATGAAGCGCCGGGCGATTGCAAACGACACATCTATGAGAAGCGTCAGTATCGCCTTCAATCAATCGTGATGTCGCTTTCGTAATATCTTTTACTTTCGCTTCGCATTCAGGATCTCCGCACCACGGAGCGCGAACGAATCCCGGTTTCTCATCTACGATTTGGACGAATGTATCCCAATCTGAAGCATCATAAATCTGCGAACTAAGACGTTCATATGCATTTTCGTACATACGCTTATTAAGATCGTCAAGCATCCTGGGAAGGATTTCGGTGATGTGATCGAGCGGTACCGCAGTTTTTTCGCGATTGTCACGTGTCACGGCGACACATGATCTTTTTGCGATATCGCGAGGACCGAGCTCAAGACGAATCGGAACACCTTTCATCTCATACTCGGAAAATTTCCATCCCGGCATGCGATCACTGTCATCTAGCTTCACGCGGAAGCCGGCTTCTTCAACAGATTCTTTGAGGCGACATGCCTCCTCTAAGACGCCATCTTTATGCGGCGCAATCGGGATAATGACAACCTGAATCGGCGCTACCGCAGGCGGCAAAACGAGACCGTCATCGTCTCCATGTACCATAATAATGCCGCCGATAGAACGCGAAGATACACCCCACGACGTCTGGTGAACATATTGAAGCTGATTGTCGCGATCGGCGTACTGGATATTGAACGCTCTAGCGAAACCGTCTCCGAAATAATGAGACGTTCCCGCCTGCAAGGCTTTGCCGTCATGCATCATAGCTTCCACTGTATACGTTTTCACAGC
>JAAZJV010000314.1 GCA_012800135.1 Clostridiaceae bacterium
GAGACTATTCAACATCGTGGGATATTCTGTCATTTATCTACAGTTGGAACAAACTCTAATTTCAGCTGCATTCCCAGCCCCTTGGCTAATTTCTTCACCATGTTAAGACTTGGATTTCTCGTTCCATTTTCGATTCTGCTAATATCTGCCTGAGTGATACCTGTCCTAGCCGATAGTTCTTTCTGCGTGATATTCAGCTTGTTTCTGACTTCAATCATTGCTTGAATAATGTCGTATTCGGGCTGTAAAGCATCATATTCGGCTTTTACTTCGGGGTTCTGAAGTACTTTCTTCTTATAATCACTATATTTATTCATGGCCAAACCTCCATATGCAATCAGCTTTATATTTTATTGCAAGCTCTCTCTCCTGTTTCGGTGTTTTTCGTGTCTTTTTTATGAAACCGTTTGTTAAAACTACTTTATGTCCAACAACAAAAAAATATAGTACTCTTGAAATGTCGGTTCCTTGCTTCGTCCTTAGCTCAAATATCCCCTCACCAAGATACTTCGAATAAGGTTCTCTAAGTTTAGCCCCATACTCTTCTAATAAATCAATTGTTCTAAGTGTCTTTGCTAAAAGCTTAGGCTCCAGCGAATCTAAAAATTTTTGAACCGGACAACTCCCCGCTTTTGTAACATAGAAAACAATTTCGTACACTTAGGCCCCCTCTCTTTTCATCAACAATATATGTCGCATTCAACATATTGTCAAGTGGCTAAAAGAGAAAAACGGAAAATGATAAACTATGACAAAACATGTAGGATGAGATGCAAGCTAAATAGTGGGGGTGAGCTCGAATGCCATTTACCATCGTCCGGCAGGATATTACAAAAATGAACGTTGACGCCATCGTCAATGCTGCCAACACCGAATTAAAAATGGGTGGCGGCGTTTGTGGGGCGATCTTTAAGGCGGCCGGAGCGACTAAGCTTCAGGCTGCCTGTGATAAACTCGCCCCGATTAAGACGGGCGAGGCCGTTATTACGCCCGGTTTTGATCTGCCCGCCAAATATGTCATTCATGCGGCAGGTCCCGTCTATGCAAAACAGAGTGCTGAAGAAAGTGAAAAACTTCTGCGATCCGCTTATCTGTCATCACTTAGGCTCGCCGTTGAAAATGAATGTGACAGCATTGCCTTCCCGCTTATCTCGAGCGGAATTTACGGCTATCCGAAAGACGAAGCTCTTCATGTGGCGACAACTGCCATTGAAGATTTTCTTACTGTACACGATATCGATGTAAGCCTTGTCATATTTGACAAATCGTCGTTTGTGATTAGCCGGGAGCTAATAGGAGCCGTTGAAAGCTATATCGATGATCACTATGTTGACACTCGTGAAAAAAAGAGTAGGAAGCTGCTCGGAGTAGAGCGCAAGTCATTGTCCGTAGATGATGCGCTACCCGGAAAACCCTATTTTGATGAAATTTCTCCTGCCGAAGATAAGGCCCTTTCCTTTAGAAGGCGAGCTGCGATTCCCAAGGAAAAGGCTGTTCCTATCGAGAAAACGGCTATTCCTTCCGAGGAGACGACTATTCCCCCCGAGGAGATAGCGGAAGCAACGACTTATTTTGAAGAGACGTCTCTTACCTTTGAAAAGACAGCTGCGTCTCTTGAAAGAGTGGCCGTTCCTATCAAAACGTTTGCTCCACTTGAAGATTTAGTCGGAAACCTCGATGAACCATTTTCAGAGATGCTCCTTCGTCTGATTGACGCCAAAGGAATGACGGATGTTGAGGTGTATAAACGCGCCAA